>JALZIY010000475.1 GCA_030860085.1 Bacteroidota bacterium
AGATAGAGATGAAATTAAAAGGCAGGCGAAATGACCTGTTAAATGCAGGTTTAAGGTATTATGATTTCATTGCAAAAAACGTTACTATCAGCGGCACAGAACAAGAAGAAATTTTTAAAATAAGCGGAAACAATGAGGGCTTAATAGTAAAAGTATTCGATAATAAAGATGGTAAAGAAGGAAGACAAATTTATCAACGGACGTTCATCCCAATTGAAACATTTGAGATTACATTATCCGGATTAGGCGGTTCAGATATTTTTATTATTGAAGAAGGTATTTCAAGCAGTATCAAAATAAATTTAAGGGGTGGGAAAGGAAAGGATACGTATAATATAAAAGGAAATCTCTCTAACACTATTTATGATGAAAAATCTGATGAAAACGTTATTGAAAGCAAATCAAATACCCGTGTAAAAATCAAATAACGTTTTTTGATGGATTTTATCATGTCACCTTTATTCATCAGGCTTTCTTTTTCCTCAATGCAGGTACAATTACGATATCTTTTTCGTAGGTTTTCTATCAATTTGCTATTTATTAAGTAAATACCATAGGCAAAATATAGGGCATAAATGCAATTGTGTATTATGGTTAGAGACTATACTTTTGTGTTAGAAGTTGATTGATAAATAATCAATCTACAGTATCCAAAAAACCCGTTCCTAAATCCTGATTTGATCCTTAGAAAAACCAAAAACAAAGTCCAGTATCAGTCAACCTCTACGTTGTTTATTGAAAAACCATTATCCAAGTATCTTAGAAGCCCGTTTTTTTTGTCCCGATCCTATTGAAAACACATCCAATCCATGAAAAGCTAAAGGCGTCCGTCCGATGAAAAAGAAATTGAAGATTATTTTTTGCGCCTTATAAATTTTTCCCCTTCTAACCAAAGGGGATTTTTATTTGATACATCGCAAATTTATCAGTCCGTTTCGCTATCTGGGACATCTACGTGTTTTGATAGGGGAGAACCTTTTTTTATGTTATCCTGTTAAATATTGTTCCAACATTCCTTAGATCGTTTTGCAACATTACAATAGCATAATCCACTGGCCACTGCTTACAACAATAATTTTCAATTATTATTAAAAGATTTTGAGACATATATTTCGTCAGTGCCGGAAATAGCAATTGCGTTTTTATATAGGAAAAACACAATTAGTTTTTTTAAAGGAAGTAATTGAAAGATAACAACGTACTTCTTTTTTGCTCAAAAGCTGATAATTTAGTGGTCTTTACTTTAAAAGTTATATTTAATGGTTAGCTCAGCTTATAAAGTAGATAGACAACACCTTAATCATACATGAATAGTTTTTTTAGGCGACTCCCTTTGCCTCTTAAATTGCTGTTTATCGGGTTAATTCCGTTAGCGTTTCTAATCTTTTTATCTATTAAACTTTATGAAGAAAAAACGCAAAAAATCAAATTGCTCGAAAGTTATATCGAAAGAATAAATCAATCCGCTAATGTAAATGAATTAATAAATGACCTTCAAAATGAACGCAAATACAGTTTTGATTATGCCCTAAAAAAAAACAATAGAAGAAATTTGGTACTTCAGCGCCCACACACTGATGCCTCAATTAATAGAATAAAAATTACAAACGATGAATCTTTTGCAGGCTTTGTAAATTATACCAATTTAAAAAAGCTTGATCAAATCCGTTCTGATATTGATAAGAATAAAATAGGCCCTGATGTGGTTATGCATTTCTATTCTAATGCTATTTTCCGGTTAAATACACTTAACCCCATTTCTTCCGGTAATAGTATTTATTTAGAACCTGTTTACAAAGATTTAGTAGCGCAAAAGCTACTTTCCGAAATGATCACTTATCTGGGAATGATCCGTTCCAACATTTATAATGTATTGCATACCAGGAAATACGTAGTTGAAACCCTGGTAGGAACTATGGGCACTCATGATGTCTATAATTCCTATGAAATAGAATTTTTACAAAAGGCCTCACCTGCGGTTGTTCAATATTATAAAAACGTACTCACCAATACTTCTTTAAAACAAACAAGAGAATATATTGATACAGTTTTTTCGCGTTTTGCTTTTGATAGCACTTATACGGCAGAAAGCTGGTGGGAAATATCTGACAGCGGTGTTAATCAGTTGTCGAAGTTGCAGCAAAATATTTGGAAGAATGTTCAAAATAAAATAAATTCTATTTTAAGGGCGGAACGGAAGGACAAAGATCGCACACTAATATTTTTAATCATTGCGTTGGTTATTGTTCTTAGTGTGGTTTCTTATACTATATCAGTAATTACACGAATGTTGAATGAATTAAAATATGGGGCTTTAAAATTATCACAAGGGAAAACCGGCCTTCGGTTAAAAGTTTTTTCGAAAGATGCTTTGGGAAGTCTTGCAAAATCTATTTTAAGAATTGACGAAAATAATCAGCAGCTTTCAGATGCCGCTAATACAATTGGCCAGGGAAATTTCAATACAATTGTACAACCAAGAAGCAAAGATGATTTACTGGGAAATGCTATTATTCAAATGAAAGATAATCTGCAACGTTTTACAAAAGAAAATGAAGAAAGTAAGGAACAGTTTCGCCAGTTAGCGGATTTTATGCCTCAAATGGTTTGGACTTCAAGGCCCGATGGATTTTTAGATTATTATAATAAACAGTGGTATGATTATACTGGTTTTAAAGAAAACTTTGGTGATCAAAGCTGGGTTCCTATTTTGCACCCGGACGATGTAAAGCTTTGCATGGACACCTGGTATAGTGCAGTAAACATGGGCACTCCTTATCACATTGAATATCGTTTTAAGAATAAAAATACAGGAGATTACCGGTGGTTTTTGGGCAAAGCCTTACCCATAAAGGATAAGGAAGGGAATGTAATTAAATGGTTTGGCACATGTACCGATATTCATGAACAAAAAACATTAAGCGAAAGCCTGGAGGCACAGGTGCATGAAAGAACGGAAGAATTAAAACGTTCGAATGAGGACCTGTTACACTTCGCTCACGTGGCAAGTCATGATTTAAAAGAACCGCTGCGTAAAATAAAAACATTTGGAAACCTGTTATCCGAAGAATATGCAAATGACATTCCTAAAAAAGGCAAAGCTTTCCTTGATAAGATTCAATATGCGGCAGACCGCATGTCTAAAATGGTGGAAGGCGTGCTTAATTACTCTACTATAAATTCCGGTGAACAAACTTTTGAAATCATTAATTTAAATGATGTGATAGATGAAATTAAAAGTGATCTTGAATTGTCTATTTTACAAAAAGAGGCTGCAATTACAGTTGATCCTTTACCTGCGATAAAAGGAATTAATATTCTCATTCATCAACTGTTTTATAA
>JALZIY010000478.1 GCA_030860085.1 Bacteroidota bacterium
TTACAATAATTGTTTCCATACCCACAAATTTAAACTGAAATCTTTAACCTCACCAATTCCCACAACACCACTCCCGCTGCCGTTGCCACATTGAGTGAATGTTTCATCCCAAACTGCGGAATTTCTATACAGCCATCAGATAATTGAATAGTTGCCTGTTCAACGCCGGTTACTTCATTGCCAAAAACAACAGCAAGTTTATCGTTCTTTAGTTCAAATTCATTAAGCACAATACTTTTTTCTGCCTGCTCGACAGAAAAAATTTTAAAGCCTTCGTTTCTTAAATCATCGAAAGCTTCTTTCGCGGTTTTAAAATATTTCCAGTCAACAGTTTCATCTGCACCCAAAGCTGTTTTTTTAATTTCTTTGTGAGGAGGATAAGCAGTATATCCACAGATATAAATGCGGTCCAACAAGAAAGCATCCGCTGTACGAAAGATGCTGCCTACATTGTAAGCGCTGCGGATATTTTCCAATACCACTGCAATTGGAAGTTTTTCCGCTTTTTTAAATTCATCTACCGATTTGCGGTTCAACTCCTTCATCGACAATTTTCGCATGGCGTAAAGGTAATTGGAGGTTATTAAAATTTGATTGCCTCCATTCTTATGATAGCCATTAATTTTACGGTTGTATGGCTGACTTCCTTCTTTATAATAAAACTTGTTATGGATTGACTGACCTCGCAAATAATTCCATTGATGCCATCATCACTGATCCGCCGTATGGCATATCTTACCAAAATCATTATTGGGATAAAGATTTACCTGATAAACAAATATGGACTGACTCCCTGCGTGTTTTAAAACCGGGCGCCTTCTCTCTTGTATTTTCTTCCGTAAGACTGATGCATAGACTCATGGTGGATGTGGAAGACAGTGGTTTTATTATTAAAGATTTAGTCTTCTGGTCATTTTTAAATGGTATGCCAAAGAGCAGGAATGTGGGTTTGGATATTGATAAAACCTTAGGAGAAGAAAGCACGGTCATTGGAAAATATAATTATGTGCAGGGCTATAAAAAAGGGGGCGCAGCTGATTATTATGCTGAAAAAGAAAAGAAAAAATATGAAGCCTCTTCTTCATTAGGGAAAAAATACAATGGTGCAGGACTTGGGATAAAGCCGGCCTATGAACCGGTCATCTTAATTCAAAAACCATTGTCTAAAAATTTATCAGCCGCTGAAAATATTATTCAATGGGGAACAGGAGCTTTGAACCTCGAAGAGACAAGAATGCCCTATGACGATGGCAAAAATAAAGTGGGTCATAATCCACATCCGGATGGAAGGGTAACGGCTAATATTTTACGTACAGAACCGTTAAATGATGGCTATGATAAATTTTTCCTTGTGCCAAAAGTAAGGCAACATGCCGATGATTTTAACCATCATCCTACCTTAAAGCCGGTCAACTTAATGCACCACCTGGTGAAATTAATTTCATTCAGAGGGCAAACTATTTTAGATCCTTTTATGGGTAGCGGAAGCACGGGCCTTGCAGCAGTGGCTTTAGAAAGAAAATTTGTGGGTTATGAAAAAGAAGTGGACTATTTTGAAATTGCAGAAAAGCGTTTTCAGCAATCTTTCAATAACGGACTTTTTGGTACTGCTATCTAAGAAGATGCTTAGGATTTTCATTATTGTCACCGTATGTTTTTGAAATCCCCCTTTACAATTTTTGCTCACAGATTGAGTGTCCCTACATTCCCCCTTTTATAAAGGGGAAAAGCAGAATGCCTTCATAGAAAAACCCGTCATAAAGGGGATTTTCCAAAGCGTAGTTCTTCTGACGAAATCCTAAACAGCTTCTAAGAAGATGTTTAAATTAGCGTTTAACGATTTTGAACTCAGCTTTTTTAAGCGTGGCACGGTTTGGCAGGCTTTCAAAATTTTATAAGCTATCATAACCGTGGCACGCTTTCATCACATGTAATTTGCCCACACAAATTTGAAGTTCTCCACAATAATATTTACAAGAAAGTAAAGCAACTATTTTTGCCTTACCACTATGAGTAAAGTGAAAACAGCAGATACACCTTTAATGCAGCAGCACAATGCCATCAAGGCTAAGTACCCTGATGCTATTTTGTTGTTTCGGGTAGGCGATTTTTATGAAACTTTTGGACAGGATGCAGTGATCACCTCTAAGGTCCTGGGCATTACCCTTACAAAGCGAAATAATGGTGCAGCCACTATGTCTGACCTCGCCGGCTTTCCTTATCATGCATTGGATACGTATTTACATAAACTGGTTAAAGCCGGTTACCGCGTAGCCATTTGCGACCAGTTAGAAGATCCAAAAACAGCTAAAGGCATTGTAAAACGAGGTGTTACCGAAATGGTAACTCCTGGCACAACTACCAATGATAAATTATTAGAGCACGGCACTAACAATTTTTTAGCCTCCGTTCATTTTTATACAGATGATATTTACGGTATTTCATTTTTAGATATTTCTACCGGCGAGTTTTTAATAGCAGAAGGTGATAAAGAATATGCTGAGAAATTATTAATGGGTTTTAAACCATCTGAGGTTATTTTTCAGCGGCATTTCCAAAAAAAATTTAAAGAAGGATTCGGCACTAAATTTTATACCTATAGCCTGGATGAATGGATTTTCCAGGAACAATATGCACAGGATATTTTGCTAAAACATTTTGATACGCATTCCTTTAAGGGGTTTGGTATAGAGGGGATGAAACAAGGTTTAATTGCAGCAGGCGCCATCCTGCATTATTTAAAAGAAACGGAGCATCCTAATCTTCAGCACATTTCATCTATTCAACAAATTAACCAGGACGATTATTTATGGATGGACCGTTTTACTATTCGTAACCTGGAGTTGTTGAGCAGCCCCGTTGAAAATGGTGAAACACTTTTAAAAGTGCTCGACAATACCTGCACTGCCATGGGTGCACGATTATTAAAGCGCTGGATCGTTTTTCCCTTAAAAGATATTCAGAAAATTAATGAACGGTTAGATATGGTTTCGTTTTTTGTTTTAAATACAGATTTGCGTAATAACCTGGTACATGGCATGCGGCAATGTGGCGATGTGGAGAGATTGGTTTCTAAAATTCCCTTGAAAAAAATTAATCCAAGAGAATTATTGCAATTGGCCAGGACCTTGAGGCAAATGAATATCGTTAAACAATTATGCAGCAGTACAGAAAATGTTTATTTAAAACGCCTGGCCGAGGCCATTAATCCCTGCTTTTATATGGCAGATAAAATTTTTGAGCAGATCATTGATAATCCACCGGCATTGGCAATCAAGGGAGGCTTTATAAATAAAAATGTAAACGAACAATTAGACGAACTGCGAAGCATTGCATATAACGGAAAAGAATACTTGTTACAATTGCAACAAAGGGAAGCAGAAACCAGCGGCATTTCCTCTTTGAAAATTGGCTTCAACAATGTATTTGGTTATTACCTCGAAGTAACCAATTCTCATAAAAATAAAGTGCCTGCTCAATGGATGCGCAAACAAACCCTTACAAGTGCAGAACGTTACATCACACCCGAATTAAAGGATTACGAGGAAAAGATCATTGGCGCAGAAGAAAAAATGCTGGTAATTGAACTGGAACTTTTTGATGGTTTATTAAATGAACTGCATGATTTTCTTTCCTGCATTCAAACCAATGCACAAATTATAGCAACGCTGGATTGTCTTTGCTGTTTTGCCCACAACGCCATTCAATACCAATATAAAAAACCCCAGTTGCACGATGGACATGAACTCATTATCAAAGAAGGCCGTCACCCGGTAATAGAAAGAACCCTGCCACCCGCACAACCTTATATAGCAAATGATGTGGTTTTAAATAACACAGAACAACAGATCATTATTCTTACAGGGCCTAACATGAGCGGTAAATCAGCGCTGCTCCGCCAAACAGGCCTTATTACACTTATGGCACACCTTGGAAGTTTTGTACCTGCCAACGAAGCTTTTATTCCTCTTACTGATAAAATATTTACCCGTGTTGGCGCCTCTGATAATTTAAGTGCCGGTGAGTCAACATTTATGGTGGAGATGAACGAAACAGCTTCAATCATAAATAATAGTAGCCCCAATTGCCTGATCTTATTGGATGAAATAGGAAGGGGCACTTCCACATACGATGGTATCTCCATTGCGTGGAGCATTGCAGAACATTTGCACAACTCGCCTCATCAACCCAAAACTTTTTTTGCTACGCACTACCACGAATTAAACGAACTCGAGAACAAATTGCCGCGGGTAAAAAATTATCATATCACCAATAAAGAAATAGGTAATAAAATTATTTTTCTGCGCAAATTAGCGCCCGGCGGATCATTGCATAGTTTTGGTATTCATGTAGCCCGTATGGCAGGTATGCCGCCTGAATTGATTGAAAGAGCTAAAGAAATCCTGAAGCAATTAGAAGCCAACCACGTGGCAGACAACCGGGAAGAAAGTATAAAAAATCTTTCTATGCCAAAAATGCAACTTAGTATTTTTGATGCCCATAGCGAAACTTTTGATGAGATAAGGGCACGGCTGGAAGGAATGGATATAAACAGGCTGACCCCTGTAGAAGCCTTGTTGAAATTACAGGAAATCAAAAACCTTATTAGATAGATAACATCCGATGGCTATAATTTTCTTATTTTTAGCCCTCAAAAAAACGATACAATGATCAAGTTGAAATTTTCTACACTTTTTATATTGAGTGCTTTTTTGATATTTTCCTCCTGCGATAGAGAAAAAAAAGATGCCCGTGTTTATTCGGCTATTTTGACAATAAATGCTCAACAGGAAGTGCCGACAAATCCTTCTACTGCTACAGGTACAATTATCGTTAACTATGACCAAAAAACTTCCTATTTAAATTTCAGCGCTGAGTGGTCTGGCTTAACCGACTCATTAAGAGCCATGCATATCCATGGATTTGCAGATCCTGGTGTTAATGCACCCGTCATCCAAAATATTATTGCACCCGGTAACACCGCGACTGGTGTAACCATCGCTAATCCCGGGCCAGCCTTTATTAAATCGGGAAAAATTTCCGGCAGGCTTTTAATTGACGGATCGGTAGTAAAAGAGGGAGATCTGTTGGCCGGTAAACTTTATTTTAATATTCATACAAAAACATACCCGGGTGGTGAGATCAGGGCACAAATTGTTTTGAAGTAATAATTATTTTTTTTAAAGAGGCCGGGGTTTTATCCCGGCTTTTTATTGTGCATCAAACCATAATTTTTTATTGCTATTCCAGTCACCGTTATAATTGATGCATAACTCCTCTCCTGCCTTCACAGCTTTTACAGTAGTAATAGTTATGAGTTGCTTGTTAAAATTCATTTCATATTCGCAATTGGATTGATAAGCATGATTATATAAGGCCACATATCCTAAAGCCATGCAGCACTGTTTTTTATTGTCTCCCCATTCAAAAATATAATCGTGTAAAAGTGTTTGATCTAATACCCTTCTATCGGCCTTCGGCATAACAATAACCGGCGCAATTTCTAAAACAGTGTTAGCTGAAATATTTTTATTGGCCAAAATGCCACGACCTTTATTTTTGGTTTTGGCTACAATAATGTCCGGGTGTAAATATTGAATAGTTTTCACGAAACAAATATTTAAAAATTATCTTACTTTTTTATAAAATGATACTGGCTTTCAAATAATAATTTTACAACATGGCGTTGGAGCAGTTGAAACAAGAGTTTGAGCACCTGTTAGAGACAGGGGATAATAGCGAAATCCGCCAGTTCCTTGACGATCAGAATATCAGTGATATTGCCAACCTTGTGTATGAGTTTCCGGAACATGATAGTAGGATCATCGCCGGTATGACCATTCACCGGGCGGCGGGCGTATTTAAGATCCTTGAATTTTCAACACAGCAAAGTATTATTCAAA
>JALZIY010000009.1 GCA_030860085.1 Bacteroidota bacterium
CAATATTCCGGCGGGTCATTCCATATTTAAATCTGCAAAAAAATTATATGTAAAAGAGCTGGCCACGCTGCAAGTGAATAAACCCGCAAGCGCTGTTCTTACCAAAAACCAAAAAAATATTATTGCAACAGCCAATTACGGAAAAGGAACTGTGTTTGCTATTGGCGATCCCTGGTTGTATAATGAATATGTTGATGGAAGAAAACTGTCAAAAGATTTTGATAATTATAAAGCCGCCGAAGATTTGGTCAAGTGGTTAGCAAAAATATCACCCCCTACCCGACTTACAAAAACAACAAACGAGCAACGATCAACGACCAACGATTCGCGACCAACCTTAAACCCTCAACCTTCAACCTCAAAACCGCAACCGTCAACCGTCAACCGTCAACCGTCAACCTTCAACTTAAAACAACAAACCCCAAGCTCTATAATCGTTGATGCATCCGGCAAGGGGAATTTCCGTTCCATCCAGGCCGCTTTAAATAGTTTAGCTGATAGCGCAGACCTCGCACGGATTATTTATATACGCAATGGCATTTACAACGAAAAATTATACATCGAAAAACATAATATAATTCTGAAAGGAGAAAGCCGTGAAAAGACAATTATCACACAGGCTATTGCAAGAGATGCCTGGCGTTGCGGTCATACAGATGATTGGGGCGTAGCAACAGTAAATGTTGATGGTGATGATATCACGCTTGAAAATTTAACCATCATTAATTCTTTTGGGTTTGATTGGAAAGCAGATGTTACCATTCCTTGCGCTTCGGATAGTACGCACAAAAAACTGTTGACAAAGAACAGTCACCAGATGGCTTTAAGAACATTAAATGGAAATCGCTTGCGTGCCGTCAATTGTCATTTTAAAGCCTTCGGTGGCGATACCGTTAGCCCCTGGGATGTACAAAATGGTATGTTTTATTTTAAAGATTGCATTATGGAAGGAGGTGTGGATTTTTATTGTCCACGTGGTTGGGCATGGGCAGAAAATTGTCATTTTATTTCACATTCAGGCACAGCGGCTATTTGGCATGACGGTTCAAGAAATCCGGATTCAAAAACGGTGTTGAAGAATTGTTCTTTTGAAGGCTTTGATGGTTTTAATCTTGGTCGTTATCACCGCGATGCGCAATTCTATTTAATCAATTGCAGCTTCCCGCAAAACATGGCGGATAAAGATATTTACCTCGTTCCTACTAATAATAATTTACAATGGGGAAGGCGAATTTTTTATCATAATAGCCACAGAAAAGGCGGTGATTATGCATGGCATAAGGATAATTTGAATACAGCACAAGGCGCTCCTTCTGCAAATGATATTACAGTTGATTGGTTATTTGACGGAAGGTGGAAACCGCAGGAAGTGAATTGGACTTCATTTACATCAACAGCACATGCCGGATTAAAAAAAAGAGGAACGAATGATGTGTATGGCATCTCATTGAAAAAAGAAATAATGCCTGACAAAAACCCGGCAAATAATTTTGCAGCTACACCTATACCTTATTATCAAATGGAAGGCCCGGCATGGGAAAATGATAAAGTCGCCTTTCGTATCTATTTAGATGTAAGGAATGCTAAAGATATTTTTGGAAAAATCACTTCTGCAATGGTGATGGATACTGTAGGCAGTTATGGCGATAAATACTATCATTATTTTGACCAACGATGGGGCATGGATATTTTAAAGGTAGGTACTTCGCTTGGAGCTGGTTCACTGGCAATGCAACTTAAAACTGCAACCGGGAAAGATACCATCATAAGATTGGGTGGCGATGCTGTTGAACAAACAAGTTATGAATTGATAAAAGACGGACCGGAAGAAGCGATCATCCGGTTGCAATATAAAAATTGGAAGGTTTTAAATAATAGTTATGATCTGACCGAAGACATAAGCATAAAAGCCGGAAATTATTTTTATGAAAGCAGTGTTGTGATTAATGGATTGAAGGGCAATGAAAAATTGATTACCGGCATTGTAAACCTAAAATCTTCGCAATCTTTTACATTGAATAATAAGAATACGCATATTTTATATACCCACGATAAGCAATCAGAAAACAACGATAATCTTGGAATGGCAATAATGGTAAAACAAAATGGTAGCCCTTTATTTGGAGAAACGCAAAAAGAAGGCCCGGGCATTACCAACACATACTTTACCGCACTGAATGTAAAAAACAATCAACCGGTTGTATTCCGGTATTATGCCTGTTGGGAAGCCACTGACACAAATTTTAAGAATAAAGATTATTTCCAACGTTTTTTATTGAACGAAGCTGTCAAATGGAATAATGAAGCCAAACAAATTTCTAAAGATATTAGAACGACAAAACCATGATCCTCTCCCGCTATACATTAAAAAATATCATTAGCAGCCCGGTAATTAAACCGGAAGAATCGCTGTTTGAATTACCGGAAAAAGTATTGCAGTTCGGTACTGGTGTATTATTGCGTGCATTGCCGGATTATTTTATAGACAAGGCTAACCGCCAGGGAATATTTAACGGACGCATTGTAGTTGTTAAATCAACCACACAAGGCGACACTTCGGCATTTGATAAACAAGATGGCTTATATACATTATGTATTCGCGGTCTGAGTAACGGTAAAATACTCGAAGAAAATATTATTAATTCATCCATTAGCCGTGTTTTGAATGCACATGATGAATGGAAGCAAATATTAGAATGCGCCCATAATCAGCACATGCAGATCATTATTTCAAACACAACAGAAGTAGGAATTCAATTAGTGAATGATGACATTCGCCGCCACCCTCCCACTTCCTTCCCCGGAAAATTACTTGCTTTTTTATATGAACGTTTCAAAGCATTTGGCGGCAGTGCACATAGCGGAATGGTGATAGTGCCTACAGAATTGATTGTTGATAACGGAAAAAAATTAGAGTCCATTGTTTTGGAGCTTGCACACCTGAACAGCCTGGAAGATGAGTTTATTGAGTGGCTGGAAAACAATAATTGTTTTTGCAACTCTTTGGTAGATCGTATTGTTCCCGGTAAGCCAGATGCAGAAAAGAGTTTATCGCTGGAAAAAGAATTAGGATATAGCGATAGTTTACTTACGATGTCAGAAGTATATTCTCTCTGGGCAATAGAAGGCGATGATGAAATAAGAAGTATCCTATCGTTTGCAGATGTTGATGAAGGAGTAAAAATAGAACCGGATATTAATATCTATCGAGAGTTAAAATTAAGACTGCTGAATGGTACACATACGTTAAGCTGCGGACCTGCATTCCTGACGGGTTGTACCACCGTGCAAGAGGCAATGGAAGATAAAACCATTTCATTATTCATTTCTGATTTGATGCGTAATGAAATTGCACCTTCAATTCCTTATAAAGTTCCGTTGTCATCTGCACAGGAATTTGGAAATAAAGTGCTTGATCGCTTTCGCAATCAATACATCAAACACCTGTGGATCAATATCACTGTGCAATATAGCCTCAAGATGAAAATGCGTTGCATACCGGTTTTATTAAAACATTATCAAAATAGCGATGCTGTCCCGGAAGCCTTTGCATTAGGTTTTGCAGCGTATTTATTTTTTATGAAATCTGTGGTGCATAAAGATGGAAAATATTACGGCGAATTAAACGCTACTCAATATCTTATACAGGATGAGCAGGCTGAAATATTTTATAAACGGTGGAATATATTGACACCGGCAGCATTGGTGCAGGAAGTTTTAAGAGATAATGAATTCTGGGGTGAAGATCTTCATGCCTTGCCAGGCTTTACAGAAGCGGTTGGTAAGAAACTGGAATTTATTATGCAAGGAGATATTCAAGAAGCCATTTCAACAGTTGTAATCAGAAAACCAGTTATAGCATGAATCAAAAAGCCATCAAAGTACATAGCTATGATAATGTAATTGTAGCTTTACAGGATATTGCTATAGGAGAATGGGTACCATGTAACGGGCACACCTACCAGGCTGCAGATAATATTCCGGCTAAGCATAAATTTTTTGCAGTGGATATGAATGCAGGTGACGAAGTTATTATGTATGGAGTTTTAGTTGGTAAAGCGCAAAAATTTATTCCGTCAGGTGGCTTAATGACAACTGAAAATATAAAACATGCAGCCGATCCATACAAATATCGCGGCTCTTATTTTCAATGGCAGGCGCCGGATGTTTCCAAATACAAAAACCTTGTGTTTAATGGCTACCACCGTAGTGATGGCCGTGTGGGTACGGCGAACTATTGGCTGTTTATTCCAACAGTTTTTTGCGAAAATGGTAACCTTGATGTAATCCGCGAAGCATTGCATAATGAATTGGGTTATGCTGTAACAGATAAGTACAAACAATATGCGCATCACCTGGTGGAAGCGTATAAAAAAGGAGAAGATATTTCGAAACTTAACCTCACCCCGGCCCTCTCCAAAGGAGAGGGAGAAACAAGGTTTTTCGAAAATGTGGATGGAATAAAATTTTTGAATCACCAGGGAGGTTGTGGTGGCATACGACAGGATGCGGCTATTTTAAGTAAGTTGCTTGCAGCTTATGCGGATCATCCAAATGTTGGAGGAATAACAGTTTTAAGTTTAGGTTGTCAAAACCTGCAGATCAATGATTTTCTGAATGATCTAAAAGATCGCAATCCTACCCTCGATAAACCAATGTATATTTTTGAACAACAGCAATCACAAAGCGAGGAACAGATGATTGCTGAGGCCATTAAAAAAACCTTTGAAGGCTTAATTCAAATAAATAAAACTCAAAGACAACCTGCAACTCTTGATAAATTATGTGTCGGTGTAAAATGCGGTGGTAGTGATGGTTTTAGCGGCATATCCGCAAATCCGGCTGTAGGTTATTGTTCTGATCTTTTAGTAGCCTTAGGTGCAAAAGTTTTGTTGGCAGAATTCCCGGAATTATGCGGAGTGGAACAACAGATCGTTGATCGCTCGGTTGATGAACCTACAGCAAAAAAATTTATGCACCTGATGAAAAGTTATGAAGAAATAGTTTCAAGAGTAGGCTCGGGCTTTCACATGAATCCCTCACCTGGTAATATAAAAGATGGTTTAATTACCGATGCTATAAAAAGTGCAGGTGCAGCAAAAAAAGGCGGTACATCACCTGTAGTTGATGTATTGGATTATACTGAACCTGCCACTAAACCAGGTTTGAATTTAGTATGTACACCCGGCAATGATGTGGAAGCAACAACAGGCAAGGCCGCTTCAGGTGCTACGTTAATTTTATTTACAACAGGCCTGGGAACACCCACCGGAAATCCTATTTGCCCAACTATTAAAGTGGCTACCAATTCTAAATTGGCAAAAAGAATGGGTGATATAATTGATATAGATACAGGTTCAATAATCGAAGGCGAAAAAACGATTGAGCAGATGGGGGAAGAAATTTTAGAGTATTGTATTAAAGCTGCAAATGGTGAAGTTATTCCTAAGGCAGTTCAATTGAATCATGATGATTTTATTCCGTGGAAGCGTGGCGTGAGTTTGTAGGCCCCCTGCCCCCCGGTGAGAAGGCCCCCTGTCCCCCGGTGGGGG
>JALZIY010000035.1 GCA_030860085.1 Bacteroidota bacterium
CCTGAAAATTCATGCGGATAACGGTTGGCATAATTGTTTGGAAGATTTACTTTTTCTAATAATTCGGCTACCTTTTTTCTTCTTAGATTTTTATTCTTTTCTATATTAAGTACCTGTAGCGGTTCACCAATAGCAGCGCCAATAGTAAGACGAGGGTTCAATGAAGAATATGGATCCTGAAATACCAGTTGCACATTGCTGCGTAATGTTCTTAATTCCTTTTTAGTAAGTAATGTTATGTCGGTTCCATTATAAATTATCTTTCCATCAGAAGGGTCAATTAACCGTAGTAACGTTCTTCCCAATGTTGTTTTTCCACACCCCGATTCTCCTACAAGTCCTAAGGTTTCACCTTTGTAAAGATTAAAACTTACATTATCAACAGCGGTTGCATAAGATAAAACTCTGCCAAGCAGATTAGTTTTCATTGGAAATTTTACTGATACATTTTTTACTTCTGCCAAAATATCAGGAAAGAATTTTTGTTTTTGGTTCTCGTTTTTTTGAAGTGGAACTAATTTTTCTTTTGTCGAAAAAAAATCTGAAATGATAGGTAAGGTTTCTCCTTTTGGATGTGAGGCCGGCCGGCAGGCGATCAATGCTTTTGTATATGTATGTTTTGGATTTTCAAAAATTGATCTCACATCATTTTGTTCTACAATTTCTCCTTTGTACATGATGGCAACCCTGTCAGCAATTTCTGCTACTACACCAAGGTCATGAGAAATAAATAAAACGCCCATGCCAGCTTCCTGCTGTAAATCTTTTATTAATTGAAGAATGGTTTTTTGCACGGTAACATCTAAGGCTGTGGTTGGTTCATCACAAATTAACAGTGCCGGTTCGCAACACATAGCCATGGCAATCATTACTCTTTGTTTTTGCCCGCCACTCAGCTGGTGAGGAAAGCGATCAAACATTTTTTCAGGGCTTGGCAATTTTACTTTCCCAAACCATTCAATTGTTTTTGCCTTCGCTTGCGAGGTTGTTATTTTTTTATGCTGTAATAAAACTTCCATTACTTGCCGGCCACTGGTTATTACCGGGTTAAGCGAAGTCATTGGCTCCTGAAAGATCATGGCAATACGGTTGCCACGTATTTGCTGCAACAATTTATGATGAAGTTTTAAGAGGTCAACGGTTTTATTTTCATCATTAAAAATAACTTGTCCGCTTGCAAACTGCGCAGGCGGTATGGGTAATAATTGTAAAACAGAAAGTGCGGTAACAGATTTTCCAGAACCTGATTCGCCAACCAACGCAAGGATTTCTCCAGCAGCTACCTGCAATGAAACGTTTTTTACAGCCTGCGTAATTTCACCTTGCGTAACAAAATTGATGGATAAATTTTCGATGGTTAACAAAGGCGTCATGAGCTATTTATGTTGAGTGTAAATGGCTTTAATTGTTAAACAATTTTTACGCATTACACAAATTAAGAGATGGTGTACGCATTTGAGTAATTCGTGTTCTATGATTCGGGTGATGAAATGGGTACGGCAATGTTTACTAACGCAGCATTAATATTTTTTAGCCTTATCTAAAAACGCAGATGCCTTACTGTTTTTCCACCATTGATCAATTGTTTAAGTGAATCAATACCTATTTTTAAATGACGCTCAACAAATTGCTCGGTTATTTTTTTATCACTTTCTTCTGTTTTCACGCCTTCAGGCGTCATTGGTGAATCACTCACTAATAAAAGAGCACCGGTTGGAATTTTATTATAAAAGCCTACAGAAAAAATGGTGGCCGTTTCCATATCAATGGCATAGGCCCTTATTTTTTGCAGGTATTCTTTAAATTCTTCATCATGTTCCCATACACGGCGGTTGGTGGTATAAACTGTCCCTGTCCAATAGTCAAATTCATAATCCCTGATGGTGGTTGAAATAGCTTTTTGCAGAGCAAACGCAGGAAGCGCAGGGACTTCAACGGGAAAATAATCGTTAGAAGTTCCCTCGCCGCGGATAGCAGCAATTGGAAGGATGAGATCGCCGAGTTTGTTACGTTTTTTTAGGCCGCCGCATTTACCTAAAAACAAAACAGCTTCCGGTTCAATAGAAGTTAGGAGATCCATTACTGTTGCTGCAGTAGGGGAACCCATCCCGAAATTAATAATAGTGATGCCCTCGGCGGTAGCACATTGCATAGGTTTATCTACACCGGTAATGGTGGCGCCAGTCCACTCTGAAAACAAGCGAACATAATTGCTGAAGTTGGTTAGCAAAATAAATTTTCCAAAATTTTCCAGTGCTTCGCCGGTATAGCGTGGAAGCCAGTTCTGAACAATATCTTGTTTTGTCTTCATAATCGTTACTGCAATTTAATCATTACACCGTTGATTATTTGCATGTAGGTTTGATAAATGATACAAATAAAGTATCCCGAGCCGCATTTTAAAATAGAACAGAAAGCAAATAAGCAATATATTTTTGATGCCATCCGCAAAATTTGGTTGCTGCTAACCGAAGAAGAATGGGTTCGACAGAATTTTGTCAATTATTTGATTATGGTTTTAAAATATCCTTCCACATTGATCGCTTTGGAAAAAGAAATCATCCTACATGATATGAGGAAACGCTTTGATATTTTAGTTTATGATCGGCAACATCAACCATGGATGATAATTGAATGTAAGGAGCCACGTGTTGCCTTAAGCGAAAATGTTTTGCAACAAGTGTTAAGGTATAATATCAGGTTGCCGGTTGAGTATATTGTAATCACAAATGGAAATAATACAATGGGATGGAGAAAAGAGGGTGGGGAGATGAATTTTTTAAATGAGTTGCCGGAGTGGAAGTAAATTTTATTGATGTATTCATTCGTCATCTACCCGCGGGGGTAAGTAACTCATTTTGACTTTTGACATTTTACATAAGACTACTTTTGGTTCATAAACTGGCTCATTAGTAAGCATCGGTAAGATTTTTTAATGTTAATATCTCAAATAATACAAATTCAAAAATGGTTATAAAAGACAGGCTAAGAATAATATTTTATTCACTTACGATAATGATTTGCACGGGAATGTCTGCACAAACAGTTACCCTTGATACTTTAAACAAGAATCAAATAACAATTATTGCAGGAAAGAAATACGATCGATCTTCTTTTCACCAGTTTTTTTGGGGTAAGCATTACCGTAAAGAATGGGCAACTCCGGTATTAGTGCCGCTATTTTTTTTAGATACGGCTGCCAATGGATTAAAACCATACGAAGCAGGTGGAGGCAGGCAAAGCAAAACCTTGCGCTTACGAAATGCGAACGGAAAGGAATATGTGCTGCGAAGCATTGATAAAACTTTTAGCGGTGCATTGTCTCCAATTTATCATAACACGTTTGTAGAAAATGTAGCAAACGACCAGGTTTCTATTGCTCATCCTTATGCAGCGCTTACCATTCCCGATATGGCCGAGGCGGCAAAAATTTATCATACCTGGCCTCAAGTTGTATTTGTACCGAAGCAAACCGCTTTAGATAGCTTTAATGCTGAATTCGGCAATGATCTATATCTTTTTGAACAACGGCCTGATGAAAACTGGGAGGAAGCTGACAACTTCGGGAATTCAAAAAAAATAATTAGTACTGAAAATTTATTAGAGAAAAAATTTGAAGACAATGATCACCAGGTAGATCAGTTGGCATTTGTGCGGGCACGTCTTTTTGATATGTTTATTGGTGATTGGGGGCGGCATGAAGACCAGTGGCGTTGGGCAAGTTATAAATCCGACGGGAGAACCTTATACAAACCTATACCAAGGGATCGCGATCAAACCTATACAAAATTTGATGGTTTCCTGGTTAGGTTTTTTCGTGCTGTTGCTAATTTAAGCCATGTTCAAACTTTTAAAAAAACAATTAAAAATGTAGAGGCTTACAACTTCCCGGCCCGAAACCTTGATCGCCAATTGGCTAATGAACCGTCGCTGGCAAAGTGGATATCCATTGCAGAAGATCTAAAAGTATTGCTGACAGATAACGTAATTGAAAGCTCAATAAAAAAATTACCTCATGAAGTTTTTCCTATATCCGGTCCGGAGATTATTGCAAAGCTTAAATCAAGGAGAGATGATCTTGTAACTTATGCAAAAGACTATTATCTTTTTTTGGCAAAAGAAGTGGAAGTGGTGGGTTCTAAAGAAGAAGAGTTTTTTGAAATAAAACGCGTGGATAATGAGACATTAATCAATGTACATAAAATTGATAAGGAAGGTAAGACAGAAAAAGAGCCATACTATTCCCGCACATTTAAAAAAGAAGAAACAAAGGAAGTAAGTTTATATGGCCTGGCAGGCAAAGATGTTTACAACATCAGCGGCGATGTTGAAAATGGTCTAAAGATCAGGATCATTGGTGGTACTGATAAAGATTCTATTACAGATGCATCAATTGTAAAAGGCGCAAAGGCTACTCATGTGTATGATAATGACGGTAACAACATCACGGCTTCTTCTGCAACCAAACTGCATTTATCTAATGACACTGCCATACACCGGTATCAATACAATGCTTATAAATATGATCGTAAAGGTATCAGGCCAACTGTATTCTACAGCGAAGAGGATAAGTTGTATGTTGGCATAGGATATAAAATAACTAAGCAGCAATGGCGTAAGGAACCTTTTGGTTACCAGCATGGAATCGCAGCACACTATTCTATTTCTCAAAAGGCGCCAAGCTTTACTTATAAAGGAACAATAAATAGATTTATTAATAAATGGAACTTGGGGCTATTAGCAAAATATGACTTGGTACGATGGACAAATTTTTATGGCGTGGGTAATGAAGTGAAGCCTTTTACAGATGATAGAGATTTTTATCGCATGCGTACAAGGGAAGCTCTTGCAGGCATTAGCTTATACAGAAAATTAGGAAAATATATTTCTCTTGATGTTTCGCCTTTTTTTCATACGATAGATATTATCAGGGATGAAGAACGGTTTGTTGCAAAGAATTTTAATTCGATAAAAGACTTGTACAAACAAAAGAATTATATCGGGACTGGCATCGGCTTTACATTCAGCCATTTAAATAATGATGTTTTGCCAACGAGCGGTGTTGTATTTTCTGCCAGTACATCATACCATCACAATTTGAAAGAGAGTGATAAAAACTTCACGAAATACATGGGTAAATTAAATTTTTATTTACCCATTTTTAAAAACCTGGTGCTGGCTGTAAACTCGGGAGCAGCCACTCTAACCGGCACACCAGAGTTTTATCAACTTAATTCAATGGGCGGAAGCAGGGAGCTAAGAGGTTATCGCAAAAACCGTTTTTGGGGTAAAAGTTTTTTTTACAGCAGCAATGAATTGCAATACATTTTTAATGTAAGGTCGCAGGTCTTTAATGGCAAAGCCGGCATCGTTGGTTTTTACGACGTGGGAAGAATATGGCAACCAGGCGAAAATTCAAACGGGTGGCACGATGGTTATGGAGGTGGAATTCTCATCAGTCCTTTTAATAAGATCATGGCGTCTGTTACCTATGGTATTTCAACAGAAAACAAGTTGGTTCATTTAAAATTTAGTTTGCCGATATAAAACATTTAATATTTTTTGGTTGCTTGTTCGCTTTTTGT
>JALZIY010000043.1 GCA_030860085.1 Bacteroidota bacterium
CCTCTCACATTTGTCATGGTGAAATACGAACCATCTGCTTCCACTTGAATCGACATTATATATATTCTAATCAGATTCTTCACCTCCGGTTGCCAATGATAAAAGCAAGAGTCATTATTCCTGCTGAAAGTTTATTAAGTAAGGTTAAAAATGACGTCAGCTAATTCGTTTAATTCGTCAAAATTCGTGTAATCTTAATTTTATTACTTCATACTTTTCAATAAATTACCCCATACTTTTTTATCAACAGTTACCGGGTATTTGGATTTTAATTCATCCAGCCATTTCTTCTCCAATTCCTGTTGGTAATCATTAATCACTAATCCCTTAGCTTCTGTAAAATTGCGCTTCACCGTTTCAGGATAATAATTTATGATGTACGCAAACGAGGCAGTATTGTCTGAAGTGTTAACAAGTGGAGGAGTTATAGCCCCGGTTTTTAAAACGGTTTTATCACTATTGGGAATTTGTGTTATTTCAAAGCGGGCTGAGTCAATGGCAATTTTTTCACCAAATTCATTTACCAGGGCCTTCCACTCCTGTGACTGATTCATTCTTTTTCTTAGGTCATTAGCGGTAGCTTCATCGCTTGCGAAAAAAATAACGGCGTCAGCACTTTTATTCCAAACATATTTCGCTTGATGTTGATTGTAATAATTTTCCAATGCAGCAGTATCTGATTGTGCAGGTCCCCAAACCTTCTGTTGCATAATATCAAAAAATAAATTGCCTTCGTTGAATTCATCAATCTGTGCTTTGAAATCAGCATTAAAACTTTCCAGGTTTTCCTTGTAGTAATCTAATACGGAAGCAGTTAAAAATTCATCCCACAACAAATCATAAGATTTTACTCCTGTGCCATCGTTTTTATAACGATTCGTCCGCGCATAAGAGATCCAGTTTTTAAATGTGACTGATGTTTCCTTCAATTGAAACAAAGGTGTTTCACTTGTTATTGCTCCTGAATCTGCATGGGCATTGTTAGTAAGTATGTCATCTGAAGTCTTTAAAAAAGCCGCATTATTGTAATTTAGCTTTCTATACCCTACCTGCGTCATTACTTTTTTAACCAAGTCAGCTTTAGCAGTATTCATACGATCACTCGTTTCCACTTTTTCACGCAAGGCCTTCATTGTTTTATCATCCTTCTTATTACTAATAGGCACACGGTTTATACGTTTTAAAATATGCCAGCCATGCGAAGTAAGAAAAGGTTTGCTGATGCCGCCATTAATTGGCAAAGCAAAAGCAACGGCCTCAAACCCGGAATTGTATTGACCAACTTCGAGGTCTGGCATTTGGCCATTGGTTGAAGAAGAAAAAACATCATTACTAAAAGCAGTGGCCAGTTTTCCAAAATCATCACCTTTTTGTAACCGGTTATATAAAGAATCAGCCAATGCTTTTGCTTCTGTTCTAAATGAATTACTTGCATCGGGTGGAACAGCAATAAGTATCTGTGAAGCCTCCAATTTGCCTAAAGCTTTACGCTCATTTACATTTTTAAATATATGGTACCCGCTTTTTGATTTGTAAAGGCCGGAAAGATTCCCAGGCGAAGTTGCATAAGCAAGGTTTTCTAATTCATAAGGCAATGTAAAAACGGTTATATAGCCAATATCACCTCCATTATCTTTTGCAGAAGAATCATCGGAATATTTTTTAGCTACCGTTGCAAAGTTTTCTCCCTGCTGTAATTTTTTGTAAGCTTCAGATGCTTTTTGCCTGGCAATTGTTGTATCTGCCTGATTACCAAAAGCAATAAAAATATGATGTAAGTGAATATCTTTTTGCGAACGGGTAAATGCTTCTTCCACCAACTTTTTAATACTTGCTTCATCATTTAAATAAGAAGGTATTATTTGCGCACGCAGGTTTTTCAGATCCTCAACCAATCGTGGCAAAGTATCATAACCCCTTGTTTTCGCTTCTTTTATTTTTAATCTTGATGCAATGTATAAGTCGAGGTATTCCTGAAGTTCTTTAGCCTTTTTCTTGCTGCTATCTACCGGATTATTCTTGTTGTAAGCCTTCAAAAATGTTGGGACACTTATTTTTTCGTTGCCATAAGTAAATAAGGTTTGGCCAGAAGCTGAAATTATGCAAAAAAAAGAGCAAAAGGCAATAACAAGATGTTTACTCATAAAATAAGTTTGGATTTACTTAGCGTTTTTCTGCCTGTAATTTAAAATTTCTTCAACTTGATCTTCAGTGATTTTTTTAGCTATGATGCGTTTGTCTTTGTCTAACAAGTATAAGGTAGGAAAACTTTGAACATCAAACAACTGGGAATAGCCTGGGATGCCGGCGGCAGTTCTTTTTTTATCATCTTCTTTGGAATAGTAAACATGCGCCCAACTATTTAATTTATGTTGATGGATGAAATTGAGCCAGTCTTTTTTATTACCATCTGTTTCTTTGGCCAGACCAAACGGCTTAAGGCCTATGCCTTTCCATTTTGACAGGTACATGCTATCAAGTTTTGGCAATACTTCTTTACAATGGCCACAAGCAGGATCCCATATTACTAATAAAGTGTAAGGCGCTTCTATACTATAAAGATTTACCGTTTTACCGCTTGTGTCCGGCAGTTGCACATCCGAGGCCGGTGAGCCAAAAATATTAGCCATTAAACTATATGCCCTGTCAGTAATAACTTTTTTTCCATTTTCATTAAGCCATGCATAGTTTTTTTGTGCAAAATATTTTTCAAAAAGATGCACAAAGACAGCATCTTCCCACATGTATTTCTGATTGAGATAGCGGTTCACAAACTTGAGCAATAAAAACTTTTGCATTTCTTCACTAACACTGGCAAAACTCAACATCCGGTCAATTTCTTTAATCACTGAATCAGCAGCAGGATAAACCAATTGCTCAAAATATTTATCAATGCGGCCCTCAAAAAAAGGAGTACGTGTTAAGCGATCATCCGCAAAATTGACATCATCCCAATAATGTGCTTTAAAATAACGATATGCAAACAATGAATCCTTTTTTGCATCCGGATGATTTACCGGCACTTCCGGTTCCTTCATCCCTTGTAGTAAAGTGGTTAATAAACCATTGGGGTCTTTTGTTATAATAGTATTCCTGTACTCCCTGATACTGGTATTTAGAGCATTCATTTGCGCTACTATTGTAACAGAGTCTTTTGAACCCGCGGCAGCTATCCGCTGTTTGTTTAAATCATCCAGCTTTTTTCCATTCATTGCCATAAATGCTTGATAACCCTGGAAGGCAATATTCTCCGGTGAATTTATAAAAAGAATTTTCCTGATATCATTTGTGTCGGCTGCAATGCTAAACTTTTGATTTTTATCAATCAGTATGTCAAAATTTCTTGCTTTATCAGGATAGCCAATAAGGTAAATGCCTCCGCCAATTTTTTTTGAACCTTTAAAAATGCCTTCGCTTTTTTCGTTCAGTTTTACAGAATCAATGATCGGTAATTGTTTGCCCAGGTAATGGCCGAGATAGACATACTCGTTTTTAAAAGGCTTTAAAGTGATCTTTATTTCATAGCCATCCTGGGCATAAATGGTACTTGTAAAAAGCAGCGAACAGATACTGATAATAAGCTTCATGGGGGGAAATGATAAGCGGTAAAAATAATAGAAAAGAGGGCAACAATGGTTAAAGAGTTGCAAAACAGCATATTCGATAATCCAATCGACATACCTAAAGGCTGTACTTTTACCGCCTTGAAAAAAAATAAAAATATTGTACTTGAAAACGTAATGATAGATGATTATGCGGCAGAAGGCAAATCATTAGCAAGGTTGGACGGTAAGGTTATTTTTATTGAAAACGTGGTACCAGGCGATGTAGTGGACGTTCGTTTGCTAAAAAATAAAAAAGATTGGGCAGAAGGATATCCCATAAATTTTCATTCTTTTTCTAAAGAAAGGGTTCAGCCTTTTTGCCAGCATTTTGGTGTTTGTGGTGGCTGCCAATGGCAAATGCTTCCTTACCAAAAACAATTGCAGTATAAGCAAAAACAGGTTTTTGATAGCCTGGCAAGGATCGGGAGAATTCCTTTGCCCGAAATTTTACCAATAATAGGTGCGGAAGAAGATAAGTTTTATAGAAATAAATTAGAATATACGTTTAGTAATAAGGAGTTTATCCCTGCAGTGACTTTTAAAAGAGAAGATAAACAAAGCAGTTTTCAAAATGTTGTTGGCTTTCATGCAAAAGGTTTTTTTGATAAGATTGTGGACATTCAAAAATGCTGGTTGCAAAATGACCTGACCAATGGAATAAGAAATGCTATGCGCAGCTTTGCTCTGGAGAACAAATTTTCTTTTTATGATATAAGAAATCATAAAGGTTTGCTACGTACTATGCAGGTGCGCATTTGCGAAACCGGCGAAGTAATGGTAAATATTGTATTTGGGGAAAAGAATGAAGTACAGCAAAATCTACTATTGAATTTCATTCAGTCGAATTTCCTACAGATCACTACATTGCTTTACACCATCAATTTAAAAATGAATGATTCCATGCATGACCTGCAGCTAAATATTTTTTTTGGTAAAGGGTATGTAGTCGAAAAAATTGAAAATTTTTTATTTAAGATCGGCCCTACATCTTTTTTTCAAACTAATACAAGGCAAGCCGAAAATCTTTACAGGATCACAAGAGAGTTTGCGGAATTAAATGGCACACAAACGGTTTATGATCTTTATTGCGGCACAGGAAGCATTGGTATTTTTTGCAGTCGAAATGCAAAAAAAATTATTGGTGTAGATGTTATAGATGCGGCTGTAAGGGATGCCAGGGAAAATGCAGCTTTAAATGACATTGATCATTCATTTTTTATTAGCGGAGATGTTATTGATATTTGTACAGAAGATTTTTTTACAGAGCATGGCAAGCCCGATGTAATTATTATAGATCCGCCACGGGCCGGCATACACGAAAAAATGATAAAAAAAATTATGGAAATTGAAGCACCTCTTCTTGTGTATGTAAGTTGTAATCCTGCAACCCAGGCAAGGGATTTAGCGCTGCTGAATGAAAAATATAAAGTTACAAAAGTACAGCCCGTAGATATGTTCCCGCATACGCATCATATAGAAAATGTGGTGCAGGCTAAATTAAAAACAAAGACGAATGAGTGAGTTTAAATTTACAAGACCTGATAGTTTTCCTCCAATAACTAAAAACCTGATTATTATAAATGTATTGGTCTGGGTTTGTCAATTAATTTTTGATGGGCAGGGGTACGGTCTCACCGGCAAGTTGGCTTTGTATCCATTTAACAGCGATGAATTTAAGCCCTACCAGATAGCAACCCACATGTTTGCTCATTCTGCCTATTCAATGAGGGGGAATATAGTTTTTTTTCACATATTATTTAACATGTTTGCTTTGTGGATGTTTGGTAAGGTGCTGGAAAATGTTTGGGGAGCAAAGCGATTTTTATTTTTTTACCTTGCTTGTGGTGTAGGAGCTGCGGTTGCACATTTAGCTGTTCAATATTTTACAGGGGGATATAGTGCAGCAGTAGGAGCATCCGGCGCCGTAATGGGCATATTAGTAGGATTTGCCTATTTATTCCCTAATACTGAGCTATTTATTATGTTCATTCCTTTTCCCATAAAAGCAAAATGGGCTGTGATAGGTTATGTTGTTATTGATCTGTTTTTTGGAATTGGGAATTTCAGCGGAGATAATATTGCACACTTTGCTCACCTCGGGGGTGCTATTACAGGATTTATTTTAGTGTTAATTTGGAATAAAACAGGACGAAAACGTTTTTATTAGCGTCAATATCTAAGTAATTTTATTGTTAGATGAATTATTACGGACAAAGAAGAAAAAACCGGTTAGGCATTGGGCAGGATGGTAATGCCCTGATAACGCTGCTTGCTATTCACTTAATAGTATTTGTCCTTCTTTCTTTCACCAAAGTGATTTATTATTTTAGCAGTGCGGAGGCCGGGTTAAATCTTTACCAACAAAATATTTTATCATGGGTTACCTTACCTGCTTATCTCCCTGACCTGCTCACCCGCCCCTGGACTCTTATCACCCATTTTTTTACGCATGATGGCGTTTGGCATCTGCTTGGTAATATGCTTTGGCTATGGGCTTTTGGCCATATTTTACAAGATCTTTCCGGCAACAGAAAAATCATTCCTATTTTTTTATATGGCGCTTTTGCAGGTGCCTTGGCTTTTATTATTTCATACAATATAATTCCCGCATTAAAGGTTGATTTAATAGGTGCAAAAGCACTTGGCGCATCTGCGGGTGTGATGGCTGTAGCTATTGCTACTACTGTATTAGCGCCTGGCTATCGAATTTTTCCTATGATCAATGGCGGCATTCCGTTATGGGTAGTTACCATGATATTCGTCATTATTGATCTTGCAACTATCCCTTATAACAATCCTGGAGGCCACATAGCACATCTTGCAGGAGCAGGTATGGGTTTTTTGTTTATGGTTATGCTGCGTAATGGTAAAGATGGAAGCATTTGGATAAATAATTTTTTCGATTGGGTGAACAATCTCTTTAACCCGGAAAAACCAAAGAAGAATAAAGTGGTAAAAACTCAATTGTTTTATAAAAGCACTGTTTCTCCTTATAAGAAGACTACTATTATTACGCAACAGCGCATCGATGAAATATTAGATAAGATCGGGCAGAAAGGCTATGAATCTTTAACGCCGGATGAAAAAGACATATTGAAACAGGCAAGTAAGGAAGATATTTAGACCCGAATTATTTCAAAACGAATTACACTAATTATTAAGCATTTTTTCCTGTAAATGTTATTTCCCATTTTGTTATTAATTTAATGGTTTTTCAAATGCTCATTTGTCTTGCCAAAACATTATATGAATCGCATTAGAGTAATTATAATTCGAATGAATTCGTGTAATTCGTGTTGTAAATTGCATTAATGCCCCGTAAGTATAAATTATTTGCCAGCCGGTTTTTTATTTTTATCAATATCATTACGGTTATCTTTTTCTTGCTTGCTTGTGCTGCTCCTTATCTTAATCCGGAAAGCTGGTGGTTTGTTTCTTTAATTGGGCTGGGCTTTGCTTTTTTATTTATTTTGCTCGCATTATTTACGCTTTTTTGGATCATTTTTAACCCCCGGTATGTTTTTATATCCTTAATTCCATTGTTGATCGGGTGGAAAAGTATTTCTGTTTTTTTTGCTGTCAGCTCCCCTGCTAAGTTTAATTACAATAAGCCAAATGACGTACTGCGTGTTTGCAGCTGGAATGTTGCCCGTTTTGTAGAATGGCGAAATAATAATAACAAAGGCAGCCAGACAAGGTTAAAAATGATGGACCTTATTAAACAACAAAATGCCGATGTGCTATGCCTGCAGGAATTTTTTCATTCCACTGATTCTATCTATTACGACAATTTGAATTATGTAATGAAAAAATTGGGCTACAAATATTTTTATTATTCGTGGGACGAAGATGGTTGGAATCAGTGGATGGGGCAAGCCATTTTTTCCCGACATCCGATTATAGATAGCGGGTTGGTGAGATATCCACGGCCCGGTATGCCCGAAGCATTGATAGAAGCTGATATTATCTTTAACAATGATACTATTCGTTTATATACTACACACTTGCAATCTGTACAATTTAGAAAGCAGGACTATGAAAGTATTGAAGAAATAAAAAAGAGAGATAGTTTGCTGGAAAATTCAAGAAATATTTTTTCAAAATTAAAAAGAGCTATTGTTTTTCGTTCCAGGCAGGCGGACATTGTCAACGAAATAACGGCCAATGCGCCTTACCCGTATATTATTACCGGTGATTTTAATGATGTTCCAAATTCGTACACTTATTTTACCATAAAACAAAAGCTGCAGGATGCTTTTTTAAAAAGGGGATTTGGTATTGGAAGAACGTATTCAGGACTTTCACCCACGCTCAGGATTGATTACATACTGGCTTCTAAAAATTTCTCAGTGCAGCAATTTAACCGTGTAATCAAAAATTACTCCGATCATTATATGTTGATAGCGGACCTCAAGCTAATTGCTCAATAGCTCAATGGCTCAATGGCTGCCCTCATTGTAAAATGGCTAATTTGATTGATAATATATTTGCAGTTATCTCAATTGAGCAATTGAGATATTTTCAAATTTTCACATTTACTCCATGAGCGTTTTAAAAGTTTATAATTCCTATACCCGCGAAAAAGAAGAATTTAAACCATTGGTGGAAGGGCATGTCAGTATGTATGTATGCGGACCAACAGTGAGCGGTGAAAGCCATTTGGGGCATGCACGCCCGTATATCACCTTTGATGTTGTATATCGTTACCTTTTGCACCTCGGTTACAAGGTTCGTTATGTACGTAATATTACTGATGCCGGTCATTTTGAAGAAGAAGGAAGAGAAGCAGAAGATAAAATATCTAAAAAAGCACAAATTGAAAAGCTTGAACCAATGGAATTGGTACAGAAATATACCAACATGTTTCATTGGGCTATGCAACAATTTAATAACATGCTACCTTCTATTGAACCTACGGCCACAGGCCATATAGTAGAGCAAATAAATATGATTCAACAGATCATTGCTGCAGGTTTTGCTTATGAAAAAAATGGCAGCGTTTATTTTGATGTAAAAAAATATGCAGCAGCTTATGATTATGGAAAATTAAGCGGCAGGGTGATTGAAGAAATGCTTGAAACAACAAGAGAGCTGGAAGGTCAGGAAGAAAAAACAAATAAGGCAGATTTCGCACTATGGAAAGCAGCGCCACCCGAGCATATCATGAGGTGGAAAAGCCCGTGGGGTGAAGGTTTCCCCGGATGGCATATTGAATGTTCGGCGATGGCTACCAAATATTTAGGTAAGCAATTTGATATACATGGGGGTGGCATGGATCTAAAGTTTCCACATCATGAAAGTGAAATTGCGCAGAGCACCATTTGCAACCATACGGCTCCTGTAAAATATTGGATCCATAATAATATGATAACCATTGGTGGCAGGAAAATGGGAAAAAGTTATAATAACCAGATCAAACTGACCGAAATGTTCAGCGGCGATCATCCGCTACTTGAAAAAGGTTATTCTCCTATGACAATCCGGTTTTTTAATCTGCAAACACATTATCGTAGCACACTGGATTTTAGTAATGAAGCTTTGCAGGCAGCAGAAAAAGGCTTGCGTCGTTTAATAGATGCTTATGAATGGCTGATTGAACTGGAAGTTGACAATTTACAGATGATAGATGCCAGAAAAATTTCTGATGATGTTACGAATCCGTCAAACGTTAACTATCATCCGTTATCAGAACCAGAACTTGATGAGAAAGTAGTGACGCTTTTAAATGAATTTGATGAATTTATAAATGACGATTTCAATACTGCCAAAGTGCTGGCTAATATGTTCGAGATAGTACCTATTATTAATTCTTTAAAGGATAAGAATATTGCTGCTGATTCTATTTCCCTTAATACGCTAAAATTGATGCAGCAAAAAATGAAGCTGTATTTAGAAAATATACTAGGATTAAAAAATGAATCAGTAGCCGAAGCTTCTAAATTAAAAGGAGTGGTGCAGGTATTGATTGATCTGCGCAAAGAAGCCCGTGAAAAAAAAGACTGGGTAACTTCCGATAAAATACGTAATCAACTCGCTGAGGTAGGTGTTGTGTTGAAAGATGAAAAGAACGGCGAGATGAGTTGGAGCGTAGCTGAGAGATAACGGCTGATAGTTTACAATGACAGCGGGTCGTTGATTGTTGGTGTTAGTTGATATTTGGCCGTTGACCGCGCCTTGAATTATTACCTCATATCTTGAAACTTAATTTAACCTACTGAACTGCAACCCTTTTCCAATCAACAATCGACACCAACAGATCAAGAACTCTAAACGGTAAACTTTAAACGATAACGAATGGATTATATCGGCCACCTCTCAAAAGATAAGAAGCTGCGGGAAGTTTTAGCAGAGCAAGATTCCTTTGAATTGAAAACACGTAAAAACATTTGTTTACGGCTTTGTGCTTCCATTATGAGCCAACAATTATCTACCAAAGTAGCCGAGGTTATTTTAAAACGTTTTTTGCAATTATATGATGGTGCTGAACCAACCCCTCAGCAAATTGTAGCCACCCCTTTTGAAAAACTGAGAGCTATTGGTTTATCCAATGCAAAAACTCAGTATATACTGAACGTAGCACAATTTGCTATTGATCATAAGCTCGATGATAAGCGTTTAAAAAAAATGGGTGATGAAGAAGTGATCGCATTACTCACTCAGATAAAAGGCGTTGGTAAATGGACAGTGGAAATGTTGTTGATGTTTACACTTGGCAGAGAAGATATTTTTTCCATTGACGATTATGGCATACAAACGGCCGTAAAAAAACTCTATGGGCTGGATGATACTAATAAAAAAGAGTTCCGGGAAAAGCTGCTGAAAATTTCTGGAAAATGGAAGCCTTATAGAACCTATGCCTGTATGCACTTGTGGCGTTGGAAAGATAGCCCCCTGTCCCCCGGTTGAAAAGGCTCCCTGTCACTCTGGCGGGTAAGGCCCCCTGTCCCCCGGTGGGGGAACCTAGGACATTAATTTCATTTTTATTTTCAATCATGTTTTAATTACAACTTTTGAATTATAGATACTTTTTGAGAGAGTGATGATTGCATAATGCTTAATAGTATTACAAATGTTGAGAGTGCAAAAGTCGCTGAATATAGAAATGAGCCTGGATAATAAATACAAAAAATTATATTGAAACGGTAATTTTAGATAAAGTTTCTACAACCTAAGTTCCCCCACCGGGGGACAGGGGGCTTTTTGTTTTGTGGGACAGGGTGTCTTCATTCATATAATCCTGCAAATTTTTCATGGCCACCTTTCTTACTTTATTTTTTACGTATGCCGTCCAACCGAGCAAGACTCCGGAAACGCCTAAGGCCTGTTTACACCAATCATAAAAATTGAAGTGGTCAATATGCTTGACAATTTTACCTTGTTCAATTATGAAATTTGCCTTTATACGATTTACAACTTTTCTACCTGTTACCGAAAAAGTATAAAAAGCCGTCCATTCTGCGCTACCGGTGTTTCCATTAGCTAATACATTTTTAAATTCCACCAGCAGGTCTTTCCCATTAACACAAAACATTTCCCACATAGCCTTTACCTGGTCGGCATTAATATTTAGAAACACAGGGTCGCTAAAATGTGCATCAGATGCATAGCACTCTTGCATGCTCCTGAAATCTTTATTTTGAAAACAAGTATAAAATTTAGTAATAAGTATTTCATTTGAATTCATTGCATACTCTTTAGTGGTTAAAAAAACGAAGCGTTGATCTTGCTCACTTTTATTATTTCCTATTTTGTTTATTGATCATATTAAATTACGGTTACTTTTTCAATCGGTTTATTTCTATCTCTTTTAGCAATAAGGTAATTCTTTTGTGGTTTTTCAGTGAGAGGAATTGTTTTTACTTTTTAATTTTTTTCGAATGTTTAAAAAACTAATTTAGCCATACATCATAGGTTATGGTATCGTAAATCAAAAAAGTTTAACTGAAACATGAAAAATATCCTTTTAGTAGAGGATGATCCCGAGATTACAAGATTATTAAATCTTCATTTTGATTCAGGTTTATACAACCTTACGTGTTGCTCATCTGCTAATGATGCAATAGAAAAAGTGGCCGCGGATAATTTTAGTCTCATCATTTTAGATATTACACTTCCTGATGGTAATGGCATGGAAATATGTAAGAAAATAAGGGGAGATGATATACATACACCCATCATGATGTTAACTTCTCACTCGGAAGAAACGGATAAAGTATTGGCATTAGAGATTGGTGCAGATGATTATGTAACAAAACCATTTGGTATTCTTGAATTGCTTGCCCGTGTAAAAGCATTGTTACGCCGTGCTGACCAAAACGGTGGAAGCGAAGTAGCGGAAAAAAAAGAAGTAATAAATAAGGACATTGTAATCAATACTGATAAAAGAAAAGCAACTATCATGGGTGAACGTTTAGACCTGACACCAAAAGAATTTGATCTTTTATTGCTCCTGGCCAGTAACCCTGGTAAAACATTTAGCCGGCACGAGTTGTTGGAAAGGGTGTGGGGTTATGCCTTTGCAGGATATGAACATACCATCACCTCTCATATCAACCGTCTTCGCATAAAAATTGAAACTGATTTAAATCATCCGAAATATATATTAACCTCATGGGGCACCGGTTACCGTTTTTCAGAATGAAGGAAAAGAAGTTTAACATGTTCAGACGTATTACCTTCCTGGTTTTTTCTTTAATAACAGTTTTGGGATTGCTATTTATATTGATAACTTATCTTGCAACCACTCACTACCACCAGGCCAGCACACAATTATTAAACAGGGAAGTAGCAGCCCATATTGCAAAATTTACATCTCCTTTTGAAAATGATGGTATCAATAAACAAAAAGCAGATTCGGTTTTTCATAATGCAATGGTTATCAGTCCCAGCGCTGAAGTTTATTTTTTGGATACTACCGGTAAGGTGATGGCATATTA
>JALZIY010000044.1 GCA_030860085.1 Bacteroidota bacterium
GAATATGATTTAAAAAAGGCATTGGAGTGGTGTGATGTTGCCAATGTATTGCGTATTCAATTAGAAAGGCAAAACCAGGTTTTATTTTCATCGCTACGGGAATACAACCTGATTTATGGCATTAAAAAAAATATGTTGCAAGGCCTTTCTAAAAAAATTACTATCATGCATCCCGGGCCAATTAACCGGGGAGTGGAGTTAGACAGCGATGTAGCAGATGGCGATCAATCCATTATTTTACAACAGGTAGAAAATGGCGTGGCGGTACGGATGGCTGTATTGTATCTTTTATCAAATAGAACATCTAATTAATTATGAACCGTATTTGTCTTTTTCCAGGCACTTTTGATCCGGTCACATTTGGGCATATAGATATTGTAACGAGGGCACTGCCTTTATTTGATAAATTATTTATCGGTATAGGAATGAATGTCAACAAACAACCCATGTTTACAGCAGACCAACGAAGTCAATGGTTCAAAGAAATTTTTATAAATGAATCAAAGGTTGAAGTGCTTGTATATGACGGCTTAACAGTGGATTGTTGTAAACAAGTAAACGCTAACTATGTGTTACGCGGCATCCGGTATGTAAATGATTTTGAGTATGAAAAAGCAATAGCAGATATGAATAGAACCCTTGATGAAAAAGTTGAAACTGTGTTTCTTACCTGCTTACCTCAATATACTTCAGTGGCATCTACATTGGTAAGAGATGTAATCCGTAACAGAGGAAATGTATCACAGTTCGTTCCGGATGTGGTGCAACAAACCATTAAATCCTCTCAATCATGATCGGCTATTATCTTTTTCTATTATCGTAAGCCCCATATTTACTACATCCACCACTGATGCATTAGCATTTTGCATATAAGGTGCCGTATTAGAGAAGGGCACCCATTCGCATTTTTCTATGTCTTCTTCTACTTGCGGTATTAAAATTTGTTCTTCCGCTGAATTCATTAAAAACCAATGCGTTTCTTTTAATATAAAATCCTCCTCTTCATAATAAGTATGGTAAGTAACAGTAATTAATTTTTCTGATTGAACATTTTTTATGCCGGTCTCTTCTTCCACTTCTCTTATTGCACAAGGTTCTAATTCTTCATCATTATCTAACTTTCCTTTTGGCAAATCCCATTTCCCCCTGCGGAAAATTAATAAAATACTTTTTTCTAAAGTATGTACCAGGCCCCCGGCAGCCTTAATGAAAACAAATTTTTTTTTGATAAACGCTAATACTTCCTGTACATCTTTATAAAGAAATATGCCTGCGTTAATTTCAGGCCTCTGCATGGCGTTAATAATTGTATTTACCGCTTCGTCATTCAATTCATCCATAAAAACACAATTCGGTAAATCCAAGTATTTTTTTATTTCGGGTGTAATAGTGTCAGAAAGAATAAGTGGTTTATTATTGAAATAAATTTTAAGCATGCCCAAAAGTACACGGTGCATTCCAATTGCCGATTTGCCCGATTCCCAAAAAAAGAATTTAATACATTAACCTGACACTTCCTTTAGCAGATGGGGCTTCCTTACCTGATGCTCCCCCATTTGGGATGGGGGCTTACCTTCGCAACATGACTGATGCTTCTATTAGCGCCGAAAAGCTTTTACAGGTTAATGCAGTAAGGTTAAATCCTGATAAGCCTTTTACATGGGCTAGTGGATGGAAAAGTCCCATCTATTGCGATAATAGAAAAATATTATCCCATCCCTTTGTTCGTGATTATTTTAAAAGTGAACTATGTAACGTAGTATTTGAAAAGTTTGGCAAAGCAGAATTAATTGCCGGTGTAGCCACAGCCGGTGTTCCATGGGGAATTATGATTGCAGACCAGCTAAAACTACCTTTTATTTACGTGCGGCCTTCACCTAAAGACCATGGACTTGGCAACCAAATAGAAGGAGAAATTACAGCCAATCAAAACGTAGTGGTTGTTGAAGACTTGATATCCACCGGTAAAAGCAGTTTACAAGTAATTAATGTTTTAAAAGACAATAGCCTAAAAGTAGTTGGTGCTGTTTCTATTTTTAATTATCGGTTTACTTCTGCCAGCGAAGCGTTTGCTGCAGCGGGGGTTGAGCTTTATTCATTAACAGACTACCCGGCATTGATTGAATTGGGAAGCAAGAAAGGTCTTGTAAGACAAGACCAACAGGAGATTTTGTTAAAGTGGCGGGAAGACCCTGCTAACTGGACGGGAGTTGATTAAATTCGCTAAAGAATCAGCCGTTATGAAAAAACTATTTTTACTATTAGCAGTTGGAGTTTCAATGGCTGCAACTGCGCAGGTTAAACCCGTGTTGACTGCAAAAATTGCTACGCCTACTGTTCAATGTGAAATGTGTAAAAACAAAATAGAAACCTATTTAAATCGATATGATGGCGTAGTAACCATTCATGTGAATGTAAAACGGAAGGAAACTACCGTTAAATACGTTACAGACCGTATTAACGAAGAAGAAATTAAAACAGCTATAGCGAACGCAGGCTATGATGCTGCCGATGTTCCAGCCAACGAAGAGTCGTACAAACGCCTGCCTAAATGCTGTAAAAAGCCTGAAGATGGCGGAGGAAAACCTAAAAATTAATTCTGATATTTTTATCGATGGCAGAGAAAATAAGAACGGTGACAAAACACAAGTTCAAACAAATATTTATTCTGCATCCATCATTGCAAATTTTGCAACGTTTTAAGATACTTCAAGTTTTTGTTAAGAATAACCATCTCTAAAAGCTACCCCGCATTTGTTAGTTAGATTTGAATAACACTAATTTTTTATGAAACACATAATTCTTTTTAGCTGCTTAATGATCGCTTCCGCTGCAAGTATGGCACAGGAAAAGCCGGAAGGATTATTCATCAATTCAAAAGCGCCGGACTTCAAGGTAAAAGACCAAAGTGGTGTAGAGTTAAGCTTAAAAGAACTTCGTAAAAAAGGCCCGGTTGTCCTTGTTTTTTATCGTGGCAATTGGTGTCCATATTGTAACAAAGAGCTAAAAAGATTACAGGATTCGTTGCAATTTATTACTGCAAAAGGTGCACAGGTAATAGCTATTACTCCAGAAGCAAAGGAAGGTATTAACAAGACTATTGAAAAAACAGGCGCTGTATTTCCAATTCTTTATGATGCCGATATGAAGATTGCAAAAGCTTACCAGGTGAGTTTTGAAGTTGATGGAAAAACAGTGGGGCGCTATAAAGGTTTTGGTACTGATCTTTTAGCCACAAACCAACAAAAAGAAAAAGCATTTTTGCCAGTTCCTGCTGTTTACATCATCAATAAAGAAGGCTCAATTACTTATCGCTTTTTTGATACAGATTACCGCAAAAGATTAGCTGTGAAAGATATCTTAGAACAACTGCAATCTGCTGCTGGTGAAGGTAAAAAGTGGCAAGGTGAAAAAAAATCAGCTTTTAATTTTGATTAGTAGTTATTTCTTTCTTTCATTATAAACTACTTTCCCGATTTTACCGTTACTGCCCGCTAAAAAAATGGCGGAACCATTTTTTGCGATACGGCAAACATTAAAACCTTCTTTGCTGATCCATTTCCAGGTGTGACCACCATCAAATGAGTAATCAACACCATTGATACCACAACTTATTAGATGTTTTTTTGATAAATATTCCACACAGCTTCTGTAACCATGTGGTGGCCTTTTAGGTGCCTTCCACGTTTTACCTCTGTCAGTGGAGTAAAAACAATTAGCTGTATCGGAAGCAGGAGCGTTAAAATCCCCACCAACTACTATCATTGTCTTACCACCGCTTCTCGTGTAATTATCTAATACGGCAATTGAATTAGCGCCGGTCGTTTCTTTGCCCTGCATTAATGGAAGTTTTATTGCCACGTCTCTGATAAAAACACGTGAGCTTAATCCCCCGGTTACAAAAATCGCTTCATCTTTATCAAGCACTCTAATGTTTGTGCCACTCGCTGCAAACAATGCTTCGCCACTGTCTGCCCGTGGCTTAAAATCGTTAGGTATTTCTTTCCATGTATTACCACCATCAAAAGTCCTGGCAATAAAAAATTTATTATTAATAGGATCGCCAATGACGATCCCTGCCTGTTCATTCCAAAATTCCATAGCATCCAGGAACATACCAGGCGTTTTATTTTCGTAAACCAGCTTCCAGCTTTGGCCGCCATCAATTGTTTTTAAAATATAAGCAGGCGTATCCACCGACATAATAATTGCAGTAGTTCCATCAAATGCTTCAATATCGCGAAAGTCTTTTTTCTCAAATCCTTTTACAGTCAGCCATTTCCAATTCTTTCCACCATCGGTAGTTTTCCCAATGGTGCCGTTACTGCCGCTAACCCAAACCACCACATCGTTCACTACACTTAAGCCACGGATGCTGGTTTTAGTGCCTTGTGTGATGACAGAAATTTCAGGTAAATTTTTTTGTGCAGATAAAAGAAAAAGGAATAAAAAAAAGGTAAGCGAAAAAAAAAGTTTTTTCATAGTCTTGTAAATAACAGCAACAAGATAATCAAAAACATGTCAGAGCCATGATTTTGTAGATTTAAAGGATTAAGAATACAATTTAATTTGACTTAAGTTTTGTGGCAAAAACTTTTTGAAGTTTTTCCAATTTGGGGCGAATCACCACCGCACAATAAGGATTGGAATTTTTATTATTGGCGTAATATTCCTGGTGATAATCTTCAGCAACATAAAATTTTGTAGCAGGTACAATTTCGGTAACGATAGGTTTGTTATAAGCCCCGTTTTTATTCAATTCATTTTTATAAAATCCAGCTTTTTCATTTTGTTCATCATCATGATAAAAAATAACACTGCGGTAATGTGTTCCAACATCTGCACCCTGGCGATTTAAAGTTGTTGGATCATGAACCTGGAAAAAAACTTCCAGCAAATCATCAAACGTAATTTTTTCGGGCTCATATTGAATTTGCACGCACTCAGCATGACCGGTTTCCCCAGTAATCACTTGTTTGTAGGTTGGATTTTCAACCTGGCCACCAGAGTAGCCGGAAGTAACTTTTAAAACGCCTTTTAATTCCTCAAAAACAGCTTCGGTGCACCAAAAGCAGCCGGTACCAAAAGTAGCGGTATCAACCTTTTCTAAAATATTCATAAGCGACGAACTCATATTGTTGGTTTGGGTTTTTGCTGTGCAACCTGCAACAACTCCTGTAATTATCAAACTGGCAAAAAGTAATTTCATATTACAACAGGCTTAAAAAGCAAATTTCAATTTCTTTGTCGTAAAATAAAATAATAACCTCGAATTTTAACCGTGCTTTCTTAACCTTTTGCTTTCTTTTATGAGAAAAAGGTTGCAATTGTAACTTTAAAAAATTTTTGATCACAGTAATACATGAAATTATATCCCAATTCTGCAGTAACACAATTTGAGTTTGATAAAATTAAAAGCCTGCTACATGAAAAATGCCGTACTGAATATGCAAAAGAAAAAGCGCTTTCACTACGCATTCATACCCGAAAAGATTTTATAGATCGTGAATTAAGGCAATCGCATGAATACAAAGGCCTGGTTCAAAACGCTATTTATTTCCCCAACGATTATGTTTTAAATCTTTCTAAAGAGCTCAAATTATTAAGCATCGAAGGAGCTGTGCTGACAGGCGATCAATTGATATCTTTTAGAAAATTAGTAACAAGCATTGAAAAAATATTTCGATGGTTTAATGCTGAACGCAGAACGGCGTATCCTGCTTTGTCGATCATTATTGAAGGTTCTTATTATGAAAAAATAATTTTAGAATTGATCAATGAAGTGGTTGATGATACTGGAGTCGTAAAAGACAGTGCAAGCGAAGAACTTAGGTCAATTCGCATAAACTTGTACAGGAAA
>JALZIY010000051.1 GCA_030860085.1 Bacteroidota bacterium
ATAGAAAACCTATTAATTTATTTGAAAACATGTACCGGATGGGAAGCCTTGTGTTTGGAGGGGGACATGTTTTAATGCCCATGATGTATGAACAATTTTCTGTGCGGCCCGATGTAGTAAAAGAAAAAAATCCAAACGTAATAAAAATTAATAAGGATGATATGACAACCGGCATGGGCATCGTAAGAGCAATACCCGGCCCTGTATTTTCGATTGCTTCTTTTACGGGAGGGATGGCATTAAATGGTGGTAACCCTATGATGCAATTATTGGGTTGTTTAATTGGTACGATTGCCATTTTTCTGCCAAGTGCCTTACTCGTTCTTTTCTTTTTTCCCATCTGGAACAATCTGAAAAAATATGCTGTGATCTATCGTTCGCTTGAAGGCATAAATGCAGCAGTGGTAGGAATAATGATAGCAGCTACTTTATTTATTATGAAAGACATTTCGTTGGTGGAAGTAAAAATGATCAGCCTTATAAATATTCTTGTTATTACACTTACTTTTTTATTATTACAATTTACCAGGCTTCCTTCTCCCCTCATTGTTTTCGCCTGTTTGTTACTTGGTTATTTCTTTTGATTTTTTTTAAAAAAGCGACTGGCAATTATTTCTTCCTCTACTTTATGAGGCACTAAATATTTTATTGATTTTCCTCCTTTTATTAATTCACGAATATGTGTAGCCGAAATTTCTAACAGTGGCGCCTGCATAATTACAATCCTTGCATTTAATTTGTTCTCTACTTCAAAGCCGGGTCTTTTAAAAATTATTATTGTATAGTTGGTAATTATTGTTTCGAAATTTTTCCATTTATTTAAATTTTGAAAACTATCGCTACCCATAATTATATTAAAAATATATGTGGGATACTTTTCCTGTAAATATGCTAATGTGTGTATTGTATAAGAAGGTTTTGGCAAAGAAAATTCAATGTCGACCGCCCTCATTTGATTGTTTTCTTCAACAGCCTTTTGTACCAGGTGAAAACGATCATATTCATTTAAAAGAGTAGCAGATTGCTTAAAAGGGTTTTGCGGAGATACTATGAACCAGATTTTCTCAAGGTCTGTTTCATTTAGAATATGATTGGCAATTATTAAATGCCCGGTATGTATTGGATTAAAGGAACCAAAAAAAAGCCCAACTTTCATTTAAAACATTAAAAATCAATTAGTTGTCTAAAATTATTTGATTGGCTTCGTTTAATCTCAAGCTCAATAAATATCCTGAAATTCTAATGGAGATCGGATCTCCAAGTGGTGCCACTTGTTCAACTATTACTTCTTCCCCTGGCAAACAACCCATTTCCATAAGCTTTAATTCTAAATCTGAACTCTGGAAACATTTTATTTTTCCTCTCTCTCCTTGTTTTAAGTCTGATAGCTTCATAAAGTAAAAATTCAAAGCTATAGCAATCAATAATAAAGCATTTACGATTTTTGAAATGTTTATGAAGCCCTCCATTCAATTCCACTATCTGTTTGATCAAAGGTTTTATTTCCCACACCGTAAAAATCTAAAAAAATTTCTGCTTGCTCTTTTTAAAAAGGAAGGATATTCTGTTGATACGGTTAATTATATATTTTGTTCAGACGCATTTCTTTTAGACATAAATCTGGAATTTCTTAAACATGACAGTTTTACGGACATCATTTCCTTTAAGCTTTCTGATGAAAATCAATCAATAATAGCTGATATATATATCAGCATTGAACAAGTAATTTCTAATTCTAAATCATTAAATATTCCTTTTAAAAATGAGTTTCACAGGGTAATGTTTCATGGCGTCTTACATCTTTGTGGGTATAATGACAAAACGAAGGAAGAAAAAATTACTATCCGAAAAAAAGAAGATTTTTATTTAGGGCAATATTTCTGTTCCACGTGAAATGCAAACTTTTTAACACGTTCCCCGTGAAACCCTGAAGTAATTTTGCCCCGATGTTCAAAGGTTATGATATAATTGTAGTTGGTGCCGGCCATGCTGGGTGCGAAGCGGCCGCGGCTGCGGCCAATATGGGTTCAAAGGTTTTGCTTATAACCATGAACTTGCAAACCATAGCTCAAATGAGCTGCAATCCAGCTATGGGTGGTATTGCTAAAGGCCAAATTGTGAGGGAAATAGATGCAATGGGTGGATATTCCGGTGTTGTGTCAGATGCATCAATGATCCAGTTCAGGATGTTGAATAAATCAAAAGGTCCCGCCATGTGGAGCCCAAGATCTCAGAATGACAGGATGCTTTTTGCTCAAAAATGGCGGGAAATGTTGGAAAGAGTTGAGCGAGTTGATATGTACCAGGACATGGTTCGGGGTTTAATCATAAAAAACGGTAAAGCAACCGGTGTTATTACAGGTTTAGGGCATGCGATAAATGCAAAAGCTGTGATTTTAACCAACGGAACGTTTTTAAATGGTGTAATTCATATTGGAGAAAAGCGTTTTGGCGGAGGCCGGGTGGCCGAGAAAGCAGCAGAAGGCATTACCGAACAACTAGTGTCGCTTGGTTTTGAAAGTGACCGGCTAAAAACAGGAACACCTCCAAGAGTGGATGGACGTTCGCTTGATTACAGTAAAATGGATGAACAGAAAGGGGATGAAGTGATCACAGGGTTTTCTTATTTATCCACTCCAAAGCCTTTACAACAAAAAAGCTGCTGGATTACTTATACAAATCAGGATGTTCATGATCTTTTAAAAACCGGCTTTGATCGTAGTCCCATGTATACAGGACGGATTGAAGGGACTGGTCCTCGATATTGCCCAAGCATAGAAGATAAAATAAACCGTTTTGCAGAACGTGACCGGCACCAGCTTTTTGTAGAGCCAGAAGGCTGGAATACGGTTGAGATTTATGTAAATGGTTTTTCCACTTCATTACCTGAAGAGGTTCAATACGAAGCCCTTAAAAAAGTGTCAGGATTTGAGAATGTAAAATTTTACCGGCCCGGTTATGCTATAGAGTACGACTACTTTCCACCTACACAACTTAAATACAGCTTGGAAACTAAGCAGTTAGATAATTTATTTTTTGCCGGACAAATAAATGGAACGACAGGTTATGAAGAAGCGGCTTGTCAGGGCCTGATGGCGGGATTTAATGCTCACTTAAAATGGAAGGGGGAGACGCCTCTAATTTTAAAACGAAGTGAAGCATATATTGGAGTGCTGATAGACGATCTAATTAGCAAGGGAACGCAGGAGCCTTATAGAATGTTTACTTCAAGGGCTGAATTTAGAACCTTATTGCGCCAGGATAATGCTGACCTGAGGTTAACAGAAATTAGTTATCGTTTGGGTCTGGCTTCAGAAGAAAGAATGCAAAGGGTTATTAAAAAGAGGGGAGAAGTAGATCAAATAAAAAAAATTCTTAATACAAATTCAGTTAATGCTTCAGAGATAAATGGATTTTTAGAAACAAAAGAAAGTTCAGCTATTTTAGAAAGGCAAAAATTGGAAAAAATTTTATTGCGTCCTGGTGTCCAAATCAATGAGATGGCCGAACATGTCCCTTACTTGAAAAAAGCCTTATCTGATTTTGATGATGAGTCTATTGAGCAAGCTGAAATCCAGGTTAAATACCAGGTGTATATAGATAAAGAAAAAGAGCTTGTTCAAAGAATGAGTTTAATAGAAGATTTGCCGATCCCAACTCAGTTTGACTATGATAAAATTGGTGCGTTAGGAATAGAGGCAAGAGAAAAATTAATAAAAATCAGGCCTGAAACCTTAGGACAGGCAAGCCGTATTTCAGGTATTAATCCCAGTGATGTTCAAATCTTAATGGTATTTATGGGTAGATAGAAAAGATGACTAATGACAGTTGAAAGATGACAAGCCTTTGAAAATCTAAATCTTCTTTTTAGGTAAAGAGTGGGCATTAATATTAACATGGGTGAATTATATTCCAACCATTTAACTCATTGATTGAAAGTTGTTTGAATGTGCTACCCACTCACATTGCCTCGGATTTATCTTCTTTGCTTTTCATTACCTGCATGGCTACACGCATATCAAAAAAAGAAAAACTATCACCCAATTTATTCTTCGCTGCAACCATTCCTTGTTCAGCGATTAGCGTTTGTTCATTTAAAATTTGTTGCAATTTTTCAGAGTTTATAAAAATAACCGGATCAATATCGCCATCACCTACGCAAGTTGCCAGGTGACCCTCAATAGTGCTAATGGCAAAATTTCTTTTCTTTGCTATTTCTGCAACTGAGAATCCTTCTTTAAACAGCGCAAGCGAAATTTTATAGCTTGCTTCTTTTGTGTCTTCTGAATCCTTTTTCTTTCTTTCTCTTTTTGGAATTTTTTTATCTATTTGAGAAGAAAGATTATTCGCCAGACAAAAAAGGTTGATGATACTTAAAAACTGGTTTCCGTATTTCTCCACATTCACTTTACCGAAACCACTGATCTTTTGTAATTCAGTTTTTGACTGAGGCAAATACATCACCAATTCATCAAGCGTTTTACCGGAAGCCACCAAATAAACCGGAATATTATTACGATTACATAATTCATCACGCAATTCACGCAACTGCTGGTACAACTGCGGATGAGCACATGGAGTAAAAGATGAGGTGGAAGCAGTGGCATAAGCATTTACACTAACTGCTGGCGCAACGAAGTCTTTTTTTGCATTATAATATGTTGCGATGAAAAAGCCTTCTGCACAGGCAAGTATTAAATGATATTTTAAAGCAGTTTGAATGTAAAGATTTTTATAGCTGTCATTAAAATCCTTAGCTATCATCTTGCTATCAGTTACAGCCTTGATTATTTTAAAAAAAGTTCGCAATTCAATCATTTCTTTTTTAAAATGTACGACGGCTGCTTTTATTTTGTTTTGCAATTCTTCATTTTGCTCCGGATAAACATCTGATACAAATCTTGCCTTCATATAATGACAGAATTTCCCTGATACAGTTTGCAAATTCTTAAGTAATTCCAGCAGCTTTTCCAATGATGGTAAAAGATCAGCATTAAATGCTTCAGCATATTTTTTGGTGTTATCTAAAAATGATTGTGCATCATTAACGAGTAACGAGAAATCAAAAGTGTCCAGTAATATTTTTTGTTGGTAAGCCTTCTTTGAATTTTGTAATAATTCCTGTAATCGTTCATGTGCCAATTCGCTTTGCGAGAATTCGACGATTCTATTATCATTGGCAAGCCGGTGTTTCGGAATAGCGCTTAATAAAACAACGCCTTCCATATTTGTGCATCTGCTTAACGCCACATATACCTGGCCGGGTGTAAAGGCAGCCCCGGCATCTACTACAACCTTGTCAAATGTAAGCCCCTGGCTCTTATGGATGGTTACTGCCCAGGCCAGCCGCAGAGGATATTGAGTAAAAGAACCTAACACATCTTCCTCTAACTGCTGGTTGGTTTTATTTATCGAATACCGGATATTTTCCCAGGTTTCTTTTTTTACTTCGATTGCATCTTCATCGCCACTACACAAAACAAAAATTTCATCACCTGCAATTTTTGTGATCACGCCTATCTTGCCATTAAAATAACGTCTAACTTTTTCAGTATCATTTTTTATAAACATTACCCTTGCGCCTTCTTTTAATACAAGCTGCTCTTCAGCAGGAAAACTTCTATCGCTAAACTCTCCTTTAATTTCTGCTATAAAAGTTTGCGACTTAGCAGGTAACCGGGAAAGCCTTTCTTTATTTACGGCGTCCGCTTTATTATTGTGCGTTGTAAGAATAATGTGTTCATCATCTTGTGATGGCTGAAAATGCGGTTGATAAAGTTTCTCCAATAGTCTCAATCCTTCCTTGTCAAGCTCATTATTACGCACCTGGTTTAGCAGGTTTACAAAGCGCTCATCCTGCTGGCGATAGATTTTATCAAATGCAATGTGCACCGGTGGCGCCTGTTGCATTACACGGCTATCAAAAAAATAATGGCTTCTATAATTACCTGAAATAAGCGACCACTCATCGTCCCTTACTACCGGCGAAAGCTGGTACATATCGCCGATCATCAATACCTGCACGCCACCAAAGGGTTCTGCATATCGAAAACGAAAATGTCGCAATAGTACGTCAATCGCATCAAGGAGGTCAGCACGGACCATGCTTATTTCATCAATGATTAGCAATTCCAATTGACGAAACACCTGGCGGCGTTCAGAATTGATCTTTAGCTTTCCAAAAAATAAAGCAGTGTCATTATAATTAAACGGCGTGAATGGCAATTGAAAAAAAGAATGAATAGTAGTACCTCCGGCATTAATGGCCGCCACGCCTGTTGGGGCTACCACTGCAAGGTTTTTATCACAAACCTTTTTTATATATTTTAAAAAAGTGGTTTTACCCGTGCCAGCCTTGCCCGTTAAAAAAATGGTGGCATTGCTGCCGCAAACCATTTCTTCAGCAACCTGGAACATTTTATTTGTTGTATCTGGCGTTAGCATGTGGCAATAAAAATACTTTAAAATTTAAAGAAGAATTCCTGTAAAATTTTTAGATGCTGGCTAAAAATAAATCAATAGTATTGTGAATTGGACAATGAAGACGCGTCACGGCTACAAAAGCTTTTGATACTGGAAGAGATCTCAAACCGTAGCACGTCTTAGTTTATTTAACCAACATAAAAATGCCGGTGATGAAACCTCACCACCAGCATTCAAGTACATAGGGGTTATTTTGAAGTTTTCTCCCCAAGCAATAACACTTCTGCCACCTGCACTTCAGTAATATATTTTTTCACACCTGCTTTGTCTATATAATTCCTGTTCATTAATTTTCCTTCAATGGCAATTTCAGAACCTTTTACTAAAAACTTTTCAGCAATGTCTGCTACCTTACCCCATGCTACCAGGTTATGCCACTGCGTTTCGGTGATCTTTTCGCCTTTTGCGTTGCGATAGGTTTCGTTGGTAGCCATGCTGAAGCGGGGCAGTTTTTTACCACTTTCAGTTGTTTTAATTTCAGGAGCATTGCCTAAGTTACCAATCAGTTGAACTTTGTTTTTTAAAGCGTACATAAGTTTTGTTTTGTGCCGCCTGTACACCCCTTTAGGGGATGGGGGCAGCGGTTTTTAAATTTTGTTATCTCAATCAACCAGGGCGCCGTTAGTTGACAGGAACAAAGATGTGCCTCTGAAAAAGCCTTAGCCGGTTTTTAATCGTTTCTTTGGCAACTATATATCAAAAGGGCGAAGCGTTTAGTCTTGTGGGGGTAATCCATCTCTAAAAAGAACTGCAATGCATATTATAAGAAGTGCGGTCAACATAACAAACGTAAGCAAGAGGCTTACTATTATTTTGCGTTTACCCTGAAGATTAGTGAACCTTCCTATAAGATAGTTTGAAATAAATGGAGTGGTAAAGATTGCGCCAAATGCAATAACACCAAGTATATCAATAAAAGTGCTTCTCAATCTGTCTTCTTTGACTTCTCTTTCTTATCCTCTTTGTGTTTCTTAACTACTTTAAAGACATCAGCAAACGTACCAGTAACGGCTAACCTTTCTTCATACTGGTTTGATCGCTGCTTTTTTGG
>JALZIY010000058.1 GCA_030860085.1 Bacteroidota bacterium
GCTGTAGGTTTCATCCAGATTGGGGGTGGTATTGCCGGCGATTTTCCTATTTGCGTAGAGCCTATGATGAACCAGGAACTGGAGTGGCACGATGTACCTTTCTGGAGTTATTTCTGCCAGATATCAGATTCTACCACCTCGTATGGTTCTTATTCAGGTGCTGTGCCAAACGAAAAAATTACCTGGGGTAAACTTGACATTAAAACACCAAAATATATTATTGAAAGTGACGCGACTATTGTAGCGCCGCTGGTGTTTGCATATATTTTAGGTTGGTAATTATGAACTAAGCTGCATTGCTGCTATAAAACTTTTCTTGCAGGTTTAGGTTCATTGTCAAAAAACAATGGAATTATATTGTTATGAACCACATATATAGGAACACATAGAAATACACACATAGAAAATCTATGTGAAGACCTTATATGCCTATGTTCCTATTATGGTTCAGAATAATGTAAACGCATATTTTTCATGGATCAGTCATTCAACACGAAAAACAAACCCTGCAACTCGCTTGCCGGAGTATGCAGGGCTTTTTGAAAAGTGTACGGTTCTAAATTCTATCAACTAAAAAAACACTATGAAAAAGTGGTTGCTATATTAAAGACCACTTCCGTTTGCAATATGCTGCACAACATAAAAAAGGCTCTTAAATAAGAGCCTTTAACGTTTAAAGTGTACTAGATTAATGTTTTCTATCACGGCGATCTTCCCTTCGATCACGGATATTTTCTTTACGGTCTCTGCGGTCTTCCCTGCGATCACGAACATCTTCTCTTCTATCTTTTTTATCTTCAATCTTGTCAAGCCTATCTTCTATTTTATCTTTTCTGCCACCATCATGCATAGCATCTCTTTTATCTTCGCGGCGGTCACGTATATCTTCACGTTTGTCTTTACGATCTTCTTTTCTGTCTTTTATATTCTCTTTCCTGTCTCTCTTATCTTCTTTTTTGTCCCATTTGTTTTCAATCTTATCCCAATTTTTTTTGTCGGTTTGTGCATTAGCCGAATTTGAAACTGATAATGAGAGCAATATCACGAAACACAGCATCATTAGTTTTTGAAAAGTTTTCATAATGTATTTTTTGTTTTTATAAATGCGTTACAATAGACAGACAGGTGTTTATGGAAAAAGTTTAACAGCATTAAAATATATTTAGTACAACTAAAAAAAGCGAAGAATGGTCTCTTCGCTTTTACAAGGATTTTCAGACTGTTTTCCTATCTCCGTAAAGTGGGGAAGGCTAAATCTCTTTTCAACATTTCGTTTCGGTTAGCCATTTCCCAGGCCGTATAAAAAACCAATTGCGCTCTTTTGGCCAATAATGGATAACTTATTTTATCCGGCGTATCGGTTGGTCGGTGATAGTCAGCATGTGTGCCATTGAAGTAAAAAATAATAGGAACACCGTGCTTTGCAAAATTATAATGGTCGCTGCGGTAATAAATACGCATAGGATCGTTTGGGTCATTAAATTTATAATCCAGCTCAAGCTTAGTATATTTTTTATTAGCCGCTTCATTAATCGTACGTAAATCGGAACTTAACTTATCATCACCTACTATATATACATAATTTGTTGAATCACCAACAGTGCGTTTTGGATCCATGCGTCCGATCATGTCGATGTTCAGATCAGCGGTAGTTTTCTCCAATGGAAAAATAGGATTCTCGCCGTAATAACCAGATCCCCATAAACCTTTTTCCTCACCACTTACTGTCATAAATACAATACTTCTGCGTGGTCCTTTACCTTCTGCTTTGGCTTTTGCAAAGGCCTCGGCCAATTCAATGACACTTACCGTACCAGAGCCATCATCATCAGCTCCATAATAAATAACAGAATCACCTCTTTTTCCTTCATGATCGTAATGGGCGGTAATAAATAAATATTCATCCTTTAAGTCTGTGCCCGCCAGTAACCCTACTACATTACTGCTCTGCAAAAGAGAAGTTCTTTTTTGAATATCCATTTGCACATCAGCATTCAATAAAACGGGCCTGGTAGCAGCTTTTGCGCTTTCATAATCTTCACCTGCAACGGCACGCACAATATTTTCTGAAATTGTGAATTGCTGCGGTCCTACAATTTTTTTAAATAATTGCATGGTTTGATTAGCCAGGCGGGAAGCATTAGTTATACGGGGATAGTTAGAAGAAAGCGTTAATACAGCCGCTGCGCCTCTATTGCGGATAATATCTGTTCTTCCCTGCACATTGCCACTTATCAATAGAAGTCTTCCCGCAAGGTCTGCATTCTTAAGCGAGTCGTTGGTTACGTTAGGTCCTACAAATAACACCTCGCTAAAAGCATGCATGGCAGGAATATTATTAAGATTTGCATTAAAATCTTTATCCAGTTGAAACTTTTGCCCGTCCACTTCAAATTGTGCGTTTAGCAGCGAATCCTGGTAAATAGTAAAATACTGGCGATAATCACCATTATTTCCGGGCTGCAAACCAATACGTTTAAATTCATTTTCTATATAAGCTGCTGCTTTTCTTTCTCCTTCTGTCGCCGCCTCACGCCCCTGCATTTCTGCACCTGCAACAATATATAAATGTCTTTTTAGATCAGCGGCTGTAATAGTTTTAGCATAGGCATCGGGCTTTGCCGTTTTTTGTGCAAAGGCAAACACAGGAATACTTAAAAAAAGAAATAATATTTTTTTCATCTTTAAATTTTAGAATTTCAAATTGATACAATGTTAGTTAAGGATATAGGTCATTTCATGTTACACGAATAGACATCATATCAACATTTTAATTCGTGTAATTCGTAGAAATTTGTGTAATAAACAATGCAACAAAATATAGTTTACATAGCACTAGCAATTTTACCCACACGTTTTTCATGACGGCCGCCTTCAAATGGGGTTCCCAAAAAAAGATTGACCATTTCTTCTGCTTCGGGTGTGGAAACAAAACGGGAAGGAATGCAGAGGATATTAGCATTGTTATGCTGCCGGGCCAGCCTTGCTATATCGGTTTCCCAACTAATAGCTGCACGAATGCCCTGGTGCTTGTTTGCTGTAATTGCCACACCGTTAGCACTGCCACATATTAAAATGCCACAACCACACACGTCTTTTTCGACTGCCTCGGCTACAGGATGTGCAAAATCCGGGTAATCCACCGGGTCTGCGCTGCTGGTACCAAAATCTTTTACCTGTAAGCTCTTAGCCCGCAATAGCTCAACGATAATTGTTTTGTATGCATAACCCGCATGATCTGCGCCAACAGCAATGGGTTTTTTTAAATCAAAAAGACTTTTCATAATATAGGTTTTTGTAAAGGTAGGAAGAAGGAAAAGGCAATGGGCAATTGGTACATCTTGCTTATTGTCTATTGCTTATTGCCTATTGTCAATTGCTCATTGCCCATTGCTTATTAACCTTAGCTCCACTCTGCATCTTCCTCTTTTTTTAAATCTTTTGCTACCCTTGAACTTAATAAAATACTTACTTCATAAAGTATCAACAAGGGTAGCGAAACAATAATCTGGCTGATAACATCTGGTGGTGTTATAATGCCTGCAACGATTACAATAATAACAATTGCATACTTACGTGCTTTTCTTAAATAATCCGGGGTAACAATACCAATCTTAGAAAGAAAAAACATAACAAGCGGTAATTGAAATGCAAGGCCCGTCCCAAGTATTAGCGGTATCAATGTATCGATATAACTGGTAATGGTCCATTGGTTCACAATCGTTTCATCCAGTTGAAAATTAGCAAAAAAGTTTACCGTATAAGGAGCAATGACAAAATAGCCAAATAACACGCCGGTAAAAAATAACAGCGATACAAAAAAAATAACGCCACGGGTATTGCTTAATTCTTTTTTTGTAAGGGCCGGTTTTATAAACCGCCAAAATTCATAAAAAATATAGGGAAACGCTAAGATGATACCGCCAATAATGATAACTGTAAAAAACATACTGAATTGTCCGCTTACCGAAGTGCTTTGCATCTTTACCCCAATTTCATCCATACATAAAGAAGTGCCCAATCCTAAACTCTTCCCGCTTTTGCAAAGCCATGAATAGGTTGGAAAATCGGAATGGGTTGGTCCCATCAAAACTTTTTTAATAAAAAAGTCATTATAGATGCCTATTACAATACCGCCCAGTACAATGG
>JALZIY010000078.1 GCA_030860085.1 Bacteroidota bacterium
TCAAAAACAGAATATGTATTGGAAAGTGGTTATTATAGTTTTTCTAAAAATGTGCAAACTGCTTATATAATGGGTATGGTTGGTGATAAAGCGGTAGTTGCAGATCAGGAAAAAGGTTCGCAACAAAAATTTGAAGGGTATGCGAGTCTGAAGCATCCTTCTGAAGTATTTTTATTTAAGGGAGATGCGGGCAACCCACCACAATTTTCCTGGATTGTTCAATACCCGGCAAAATCGGGTGAAGATATTGCCTCGGGAGGTGCAATAATTATCAAAGGTGAGGAAGGTGTGCAGTGGGTCGTAAATAAAATATCCGACCCAAACAGCCCATATAAAACAGAGTACCTCCTCTCACTAAAATTAGACGCAGCGGAAGAATTGAAAAAAGGAAACAAAGCCATGAAGGGTATGTTTGGCATTGACCTGGATGGTCTTACAGGAGTATTAGATCCAACAAACCCTCAAAGCAATATGGCTGGAGCAAGCGGCAGCCAGACTATAACTGTGCGAATACTTTCACCGTATCCGGCAGATTGATGTTAAACAGATTTGGTAATTGTTTAGAAAATAGAAGCCATAAAAATGAAAACGAGCAGATACTTTTTATTGTTTATGATTTTACTTGCTGTTTGTTTTTATACTCCATCGTATTCTCAGGATAAAGAAATTGTGTTAGCAAATGGCAACCCTCCGTTAACCCAACTGATGGTAGGTAAAACTATTGTGTTGCTTGACTGGGTGCTGGACCTTCGCTTATCAAAAGACCAGGAATTAAAAATAAAAGAAATAGTGGTTAGTGCCTGGAAGAAAAACAACACCGCAGCTATGAAAAGCACAACTGATATTATAGATGTTTATGAACAGGTTTTTAAATTAAGCGGTGCAGAACAAAATAAGTTGAAAGAAAAAGTGCAACCGGCAATACTTAAAAATATGTACACGCAACCGAAAGATGAATTAAAGGCATTAGTGATTGCAGCTTATGAGTTTTCTCATTCTACTACTCCAAAAAAAATGGCAGGTGACAGTTCTAAAATTATGTCTTTGCAAAAAAATAAACACCGTGTTGGCACAGATGGGTTTACCGGAATTTACCGAATGTTGCGTCCACGGTCGTTGGATATAAACAGAACGGTATCTGAAAGCGGCTACTATATTGAATATATAACTTTCTTCCCCCACGGCCATTTATACTGGAACCTGCCGCCTGAGGGTTTACTTTATTTTGATACGGCTGTTGCTCAACGGGCCGACCCCGATGACTGGGGCAGTTACGAATTTAAAAATGGCGAAATTCACGTGTTACGAGGTGCCGACAAAACAAAATATATTATTACAAGAAGTGGCGAACGTTTGAATAACCCGGAAAGCCTTGGCAAGGGCAGCTTCCGCCCTGTGCCTGCTTTGGATGGATTACGATTGGAAGGAAATTATCGTCGTCATGCATCTGAACCAACCATCACATTCACCAAAGACGGACGATTTACTGACGGTGGTATTTTCCGTTTTTTCGGCACCCTTGGAAGACTTGATGGAACATCTTACATGGATGATGGTGTAGGCGGTTCAGGGAATTATATTATTGAACAAAACACTTTGGAGCTTCGTTACACAGATGGACGAATTAAGCGATTTGCATTTGTAGCATTCCCGGAGAATTTAATAAAGAAGCCTGCGGTTGAAAGTTTTTTATTGTATGAACAGAGATTGGAACGTTATTAAAAATTAAGCTAATTGGAAATTTTATGTGTTTCTTTCGGAGATTTTAATTTTACTCAGGATATAAATTCTATTTATAACTGTACTTAATTTTTTTGCTACAAATACGGCTTTTGATTTTTGCACAAAAAAACTGACACATCAGGAAATTAATAAAGCAAACCTTTTTCAATGAATAATGGACCTATCATATTTCATTAGACAAAAAATTGTAGTTGTTAATTGTTAATTGTAAAACTCAACATTTGTTATCCTTTGGTGGAAATCGCATACCTGCTCATAATTTTTTGGATTTGAATAAAAGGCTATATTTATTATAACCAAATCAAATTTTATGAGGAACACAATTATGCTAAAATGGTTAATACTCATATTAGCCACTATTCCCTCTGCTATTTTTGCTCAAAATTCTGTAACAGGCAAGGTTTCTGATAATACAGGCAAAGCTGTGTCAGGTGCTTCAGTTATTGCTTCACCTTCAGGAAAAGGTTCGACAACAGACAATGATGGACAGTATGCATTAAGCCTTAATGACGGCACTTATACCCTAACGGTCTCATCTGTGGGTTTTGCAACACAAAAGAAAACTGTATCTGTTTCCGGATCAACTGTGGTTGATTTTACGCTTGAAGAATCTTATGGAGATTTAAGCGAAGTGACCGTATCAGTGGGTTCCAGAAACCTGCAAAGGACAAAAACCACCACTCCATTGCCCGTTGATGTTTTGTCAACTGCAGATCTTAAAACAACCGGGCAGGTAAGTTTTGATAAAGCTTTACAATACCGTGTTCCCTCATTTAATACAGTTAATACACCTGTTAATGATGCCACCTCTCTTTTAGATCCTTATGAAATCAGAAATATGGGCCCCAGCCGCTCTTTGATTTTGATCAATGGAAAACGCAAAAATGCCAGTTCACTTATATATGTTCAAACATCACCAGGAAGAGGTGAAGGCGGCGCTGATATTTCGGCCATTCCAAATGAGGCCATCAAACGTGTTGAAATTTTAAGAGATGGCGCTTCTGCACAATACGGCTCAGATGCCATTGCAGGCGTTATGAACATCATTCTTAAAGACCGGGGCGACCAGGGTCTATTATCTCTCAATGCTGGAATAACGCATAAAGGTGATGGCCAAATGATTGGCCTGACACTGAATAATGTTGCCAACATTGGCACCAAAGGATTTTTGAATTATACCGTTTCTCTATCAAACCAATCGCTGGCAAATAGGCCAGGTAAAGTAGATGCAGAGGGTGAAGCAAATGACTTTGGTGCAAGCATGAGCTCCGTACAGGCATTTTTAAGTGCTCATCCTGATGCGGGTAATATTAATGGCCAGCCTGCAACCGCAGCAGCCAGGTTTTTAATTAATGCCGGATTACCACTTAATGATAATTCAGAAGTTTATTTTAATACAGCATACATTTTTAAAAAAGTAAACAGTTTTGCAAATTACCGCACTCCCTACTGGAGGCCTACAGACTACGGATTGCTAACTCCTGCCGGCCAACAATATTTGGGATATGTTCCAACATTCGAAGGAGATTTAAATGACTATCATGGAACGCTGGGATTAAGATCAAATCTAAATAACTGGTTAACGGATATGAGCTTTACTTTTGGTGGTAACAGGCAGATGTACACTGTAGCCAATACCATTAACCGGGGCTTAGGTGCATCCAGTCCCATTTTATTTAAGCCAGGTGGTTACGATTTTCGCCA
>JALZIY010000096.1 GCA_030860085.1 Bacteroidota bacterium
AAAAGCAAAAAACCCATAAGATCACTTACAGGTTTTTGCATTTTAAAAAGTTTTATAAATCTCTTCGTCTGCCTGTTACAGCATTATATATTACCAGTGCCAATACTGCACCGCCTGTGGCTACCAGTATACTATACAGGTTAAAGCCATCTACCCTTCCCCACCCAAGTAGTGTAGCTATCCATCCACCTAATACAGCACCTACAACACCTATTAACATAGTAATAATGCAGCCCTGGGGGTCTCTGCCAGGGTGCAAGGCTTTTGCAATAGCACCGGCGACTAATCCTAATAAGATCCAAGATAAAATGCCCATAGTTGATTTCTTTTTTAGTTAACAATGTAGTGATTAATAATCAAAAGCCGTACCTCGCTGTTAAGTGTTTGAAAAAGTTGCCTTCCTAAGGAGCATTAGCCTTGTTTTGCCCTTTATTTTGCACAAAATAGCTTTTGCATGAAAAATGGTCTCCTGGTTTTAAATGCTGTATTACTGATTTTGGTTGGGATCCTTTTTTATTTACATTTCGCCGGTAAAAAATCCTCTGCAGTAACCACTGCCAAATTAAAAACAGGTTTTGTTGATTTCTCATCGCCATTGCGAATTGCTTATTTTGAAATGGATTCTATAGAAAATTCTTTTGCCATGGTAAAAGATGTAAAAAATGAGTTGGGCAAAAAAGAAGATGCAGTAAATAACGAGCTGGCCGGATTAGAAAAAAAATACCGCAATAAAGTGGCACAATACCAGTCCCAGGGGCAAACAATGACGCAAGTGCAATCTGAAATGGCTCAAAAAGATGTTATGCAAATGCAGCAAACCATGCAAACCCGCAAGCAGGCTCTTGACCAGGAATACCAGGACTATTACATGCGCAAAATGAAAGATGTAAAAACAAAAATTGAAGAATTTTTAAAACAGTACAATTCGCAAAAAGAGTTTTCCTACATTTTAGCTTACGACCCTGGTTTGTTTTATTATCGTGACACGGCTTATAACATTACATCAGATTTAATTAAAGGCCTCAACGAAGGTTATACTAAAAAGAAATAAATTATTATTTCTGTGAACTATCTATCCCCCTGCAGGATTTTTTTGTGACAGCAATAATCTAGTGTATCCTAAAATTATCTCTTTTGCCCCTATCCCCTTTTTTTTAAAGGGGAAAGCTCTCCAGGAAAATTTTATACTTTAAAATAATGCTCTACGCCTTAGACGGAGTGGGGGGTTATCTTATTCCATTAAATACTTATCTTGACGCTTAAATTAACTGCATGTCAGAAGAGGTATTAACTCCGCAAGAAGCAATTCAGGAAGACAAATCATTCAAAAGATCACTTGGATTAGTAGATGCAACAATGATTGTTGCCGGTTCCATGATAGGTTCCGGGATTTTTATTGTAAGCGCAGATATGTTGAAAGATCTTGGCTCAGCAGGATGGCTAATTACTGCATGGCTAATCACAGGATTTATGACGTTAACAGCAGCTTTAAGTTATGGTGAATTGAGCGCAATGTTTCCAAAGGCAGGTGGACAATATGTTTACTTGAGAGAAGCCTATAATCCCTTTATCGGTTTTTTATATGGCTGGAGTTTTTTTGCTGTGATTCAAACAGGGACGATTGCTGCAGTAGCGGTAGCATTTGGAAAATTTCTTGGTTATTTAGAGCCTTCATTAGGTGATGGAAATATTGTTATAGGTGATGCGGCTGGATATAAGGTCACGGCTGCACAGTTGGTAGGAATTGGTTTAATCGTCCTTCTTACTTATATTAATACCAGGGGGATCAAAAGTGGTAAACTGATCCAGACAACTTTTACTTCTGCCAAGCTTTTGGCTTTATTTGGTTTAATTATTTTTGGATTTATTGCCGCCAAATCAGCTATATGGGATGGCAATTGGGAAAACGCCTGGACCATTAAACAACATGCAAGCAGGATGGGTGATGGAACGGGTGATAGTTGGATGAATTTGACGGGATTGGTAGCATTAGGTGCCATTGCATCTGCAATGGTGGGTAGTATTTTTAGTTCAGATGCATGGAACAACGTAACCTTCATTGCCGGGGAAATAAAAAATCCGCAACGTAACATCGGGTTAAGCCTGTTTTTTGGAACATTGATTGTTACAATTGTTTATGTAGCAGCTAACTTAATGTACCTCGCCGTGTTGCCGGTTAATGACCTCGCCTTTGCTACAGATAATCGTATTGCCCTTTCAGTCTCCAACGAAATATTCGGCGCCGTCGGTACAACAATCCTCGCTGTACTCATAATGGTGTCAACATTTGGGTGTAACAATGGATTGATTCTGGCTGGTGCCAGGGTATATTATACTATGGCAAATGATAATCTATTTTTCAGGCAAACAGGAAGACTAAATAAAAATGCTGTACCCGAGTACGCTTTATGGATACAATGTTTGGTCGCATGCGTTTTATGTTTAAGTGGTAAATACGGTGACTTGCTGGATATGGTTTCATTTGTAGTAGTGTTATTTTATATTTTGACTATTGCAGGCATTTTCATTCTTCGTAAAAAAAGGCCTGATGCCGATCGGCCTTATAAAGCTTTTGGTTATCCTGTTTTACCAATCATCTATATATTGCTGGGACTTGCATTCTGTATTCTTTTAATAATTTATAAACCGCAATTTACCTGGCCGGGGTTGATTATTGTACTAATTGGAATTCCACTGTACTATATAGCACTGGCAGGTAATAAAAGAACTGGGTAGTTTCATGGAAGATTTCCAAGCCTTATTTAAAAGATTTCAACAAATAAAAGTGGGTGTTATCGGCGATGTAATGCTGGACACTTACATGTGGGGTAGTGTAGAACGCATTTCACCCGAAGCTCCCGTGCCAATTGTGTCCTTGCAAAAGAAAGAACAGCGCATTGGTGGTGCAGGGAATGTAGTCTTGAATCTTCAATCATTAGGCGCTAAAGCCTACTTACTTTCTATAACAGGCAATGATGATGAAGCACAAAAGCTCCATACACTTTTTGGAGAGAATAAAATCAATATAAAATATTCTGTTGTTAGCGCCAACCGCATTACGACAAATAAAACGAGGGTTATTTGCCGCAATCAGCAAATGTTGAGACTTGACGCAGAAATAACGACAGATATAAATAAGGATGAAGAAAAAAATTTATTAGATCGTTTTGAAAATTTTATTGCTAAGGAAAAACCGCAGATCGTTATATTGGAAGATTATAATAAAGGAGTATTGACTGAAGCCGTTATCCATTCGGTAATAAGTATTTGCAAACAGGCAGGAGTTTTAACTGCCGCTGATCCTAAAAGAAAAAATTTTTTTGAATACCAGGAGGTAGACCTTTTTAAACCTAATTTAAAGGAAGTAAAAGAAGCTTTAAATCTTTTGTTCACAGAAGCCAGTCATTCTTTATTGAAAAACATTCACTCACAATTACAGCACCTGCTTCATCATAAAGTTTCATTTATCACTCTGTCAGATAAGGGGGTGTTTTATGAAGGGGGTGGGCAGTCTGCTGTTATTCCTTCTCATCTTCGAAATATTGCCGATGTATCAGGTGCGGGCGATACGGTAATTGCAGTTGCCGCACTCGTATATGCTGCTACACAAAATATTTTTTTGATGGCTGAGATAGCTAATATTGCCGGTGGCATGGTTTGCGAAGAGGTGGGCACCGCTGCGGTAGATGCCCGTAAACTTTTACATGAATGCGAGTTATTACTTTGCTAAGAAGTCTTTATTATGATTGATATTCTTTTCACAAGTAGTTTCGCTCAAGGGGTTTCAGGAGTAGCGCACTGAAAAATGCTGTGTGTATGCTATACGTTTTTGCCTATTTATATAAGCTGCGTGTAATTCTTCCAACATTCTTGTAAGCCGTTTTTCCTGAAGATTTAGGTAGGCAATAATTCTAATAAATGCATTATTCATATAAATCTTTTTTCATACCGCATTCGTGAAAAATTATGCAATTTTGTTGCCTGCAAACAGATTATAATCAGCAGGGAAAATGATACCAATATGTCAAAAATCGCAATAGCAATTCATGGTGGAGCAGGAACTATATTGAAAGAGGAAATAACACCTGAATTGGAAAGGAGCTATTCAGATGGTTTGAAAGAAGCTATGGAAGTAGGTTTCGCAGTATTAGAAAAAGGCGGGTCTGCAATCGAGGCGGTGAAAGCTGCCGTTATTTCCATGGAAAATAATATTTTGTTTAATGCAGGCAGGGGGTCTGTGTTTACCAAAGATGGAGCCCAGGAAATGGATGCTGCGATTATGGATGGAAATACGTTAAAAGCTGGAGCTGTAGCCGGTGTAAAAAACATTCGCAATCCCATTTGCCTTGCTGAAGAAATTATGAACAATAGCGATCATGTTTTTTTATGCGGCAAGGGCGCTGTTGATTTTGCAAAAAAACAGGGATTGAAATTTGAGCCGGATGAATATTTTTTTTCCAGGTTTCGATACGATCAGTGGCAAACCGTGTGTAACTCGGATAATTATTTATTAGATCATGGAAGCGAGCGGGTGGAAGAAATGATCAAGGAAAAAAAGTTTGGAACAGTGGGTGCGGTTGCATGCGATGCAGCAGGCAATGTAGCGGCAGCAACCAGTACTGGTGGTATGACAAATAAAAAATGGGGGCGCATTGGCGACACGCCCATTATTGGGTCAGGCACTTATGCCAATAATAAAACGGCTGCAATTAGTTGCACAGGGCATGGCGAGCCTTTTATACTTGCAGTAGCGGCCTACGATGTAAGTTGTTTAATGGAATATAAAGGACTGAGTATTGAAGAAGCAATGCAAATAGTGGTTAATGATAAACTATTAAAACTAAACGGAGAAGGTGGAATGATTGGCATGGATGCACATGGTAATGGAGCAATGATCTTTAACAGTGCCGGCATGTACCGCGGTATAAAAAATAATGAAGGGTTAAGCGAAGTTGCTATTTATAAGTAATCTGATAGTGCGCAGATGACAGTTGACAGATGATCGTTGGTATCTGAACTCGTATCCTTATTTCTATATCGCTGAAGAATTTCCCACATATCTTCTGAGATATAAACTATTATTGGTTTGGGATCATTTCTGGTAGCGCTTTCAGTTTTAGCTCTCACAAAAACAAGGTAAACATCTTGAATGTCCTTATTCTTTAAATAAACTAAGTCTTTTGGATTCATACCATTTCCAAAATAAAAAAAAAGCCAAAAATCTTTTGCTTTTTTTCATTGCGACATTCTGGTTGGTGATAATAGATGGAGCTGATATCATTAAATTCTAATGCTTTTTTAATATTTTGTCCAGTGGGTATTTGGTACTTTCGTCTGCCAAAAGGGTAACAGTTTTCTCTTTTTATCATACCCAATCCAATAGCCTCATTAATATGGTTCTAAGCGGTCTAAGTTTGATCCCTATTGTTGTTCTGGAACATCTTCTTTCCATCATCCATTTTTCGTACTGATTTAATAACTAACAGTAATCTCTTTAAAGGTGACTTTTCCTTTAAATTTTTTTAAGGAATTGTAAGAGTGTTAATAGCTAAGTGCCGTACCAATTCGTTCTTCTTGTAAGGTCTTGATATTAGCTAAATAAACTATAGAGATTGATCCCGGTCTTGAATGGTATTTTGATTATTGAATGAATAGCACAACATTCTATTTATTTTTTTCAAATGTTTAAGTCATCAACATGAAGCTTGAGCCTCACCCCGCAACTGAAACGTTTTGTGTGCCCGATAACAGAAATATATATTTATATCAATTTGTAGAATCTTCCTTCCCCGGAAATAGAAGGTTAGAACATGTAAAACAATTAGTTGTGAATGATGAATTGAACTTTACAGAAATTGCATGGAAACTTCATTACAGCAGTGTGGCTCATTTATCCAACCAATTTTAAAAGGTCACCGGTTTCACTCACTTTAAACAATTGAAGCACAAACGGGTAATGGGGGTTAAAAATGTGTGAATGATGTAATTCATTTGTGTAATTGTGTAACACTTTACAACCAACATTAGGATACTTTTATGTCTTAGGTTTCCTTTATGATCTCAAAAATTTTGTTTGTAGATGATGATAAGATGAAGAATTGATAGGTGAGAGTCTGGAAAAGCTTAAGTTTTCGGAATTTAGTTTCTGCCATGAACGATGTAGATGAGTAATAAATTATTTATGAAAAAAGTTTCTTTACAATTTCTATCAATTCTGCAACTGATTGATTTTACATTAGCCATTGATTCGAATTTTTGTCAAATGAACAAAACTACACTTGTACTCACTTGTGAATTGTCAGAAAAGGAAATTAATTTAGCCACAAGTGGTTATGAAGCTATAGTGGTTTAAATTTTCGGCTACTTAGCATAGTTTCAGTTTAAAAACTATAATTGATTATTCAACTCTTTAATATTTAATGGTTGAGGCTCTTATACATTTGTCAAGCGATTTGATCTAAGCAAGCCTGTTATATATTTTTCATCAGAAGATGTGGATAATAAAATGGCATGGGGTTGATCTTTGGCATGTTAATATCACTATAGATAATATGAGTTTAAAAATATTTTCAGGTGTTTCTTCAAG
>JALZIY010000107.1 GCA_030860085.1 Bacteroidota bacterium
GTGTACACCTGTGTAGCAGCAAGACTGCTGTGGCCCAGCAACTCTTTGACAGCATTTAAGTCTGCCCCGTTATTCATTAAATGAGTAGCAAAACTATGACGCAATACATGAGGGCTTTTTTTATCAATGGTAGTTACCAGGCCTAAATACTTTTTTACCGATGCATACACACTGCGTGGCGCCAACTGTTTTCCCCTGGCATTTACAAATACAAATTCATTGGATAACCCCGGTTGGCCGCTCTTAGAATCAATGTATTGTTGAATGTCTAAAACCACATCTTTACTCAATGGAAGGATTCGTTCTTTATTTCCTTTACCTAATATTTTTAATGAATGATTGGAAGCATTAAAACCGCTTTCTTTTAAATTAATTAGTTCGTTTAATCGCATGCCGGTATTATAAAACAAGGAGAGTAATAACCGTTCCGTTTTCCCTTTCCAGTCATTCGTAAATTCTACATGTTGTAAAAGCGTTGATATATCTTTCTCAGCAACGAACTGTGGAAGTGTTTTTTCATTTTTTGGTGAGATAATTTTTGCCATAGGCGTCCTTTCCAATACACCTCTTTTCACCTGGTATTTAAAAAAAGATCGCAGCGTAGATATTTTCCGGTTGATAGATTTTGCTACCAAACCTGCATCTTTTAGGGAAGCAAGCCAGCTTCTGATAAAAATATGCGAAACCTGGGGCAAGGATGTTTCGCCATATTGCATAATAATGTAATCAAAAAAAGATGTCAGGTCGTTTTGATAAGAAATAACGGTATGGCGGGAAAAACGTTTTTCAAACTTAAGAAAATCCAAAAAAGGCTGAATGATTGGATGCGCAGTTTGCATAAAAAAACAATAGCTGCAAAGTAGTAAAAACCTTGCAGCTATCAGTATAAGGTGGAGAAGATATTAACTTTCTATTTTACCGCTTGCGATCTGCTGTTTGTAAACTGCTTTCAACACCTGGCCTCTGCGGCGGATAGATGGTTTAATGAAAGCCTGGCGTTCGCGTAGCTGCAACAAGATCTTTGCTTTCTCGAATTTCTTTTTATACTTTTTTAAAGCTTTATCTATGTTTTCGCAATCTTTTGAATCAATAATTAGCATGCTTTATACTTCTTTAATTTGAATTTTAAGGAAGGCGAAGATAACGTGCTTTTCATTTTTAAAACAAAATAAAATGTAAAAAAGCCGACTTTTACCAGATGTTTACGGGCATAATAGAAGCTACCGGGATAATGAAAGAAATTATTAAAAACGGTTCAAACAGAACATTTTGGATACAATCTATTTTAAGTTCAAGTTTTAAACGCGATCAAAGCATTTCTCACAATGGCGTTTGCCTTACGGTAGAAGAGACCAAACAAAACATGCACAGGGTAACAGCTATTAAAGAAACAATAACGAAAACAAATTTAAAAAAATGGCAACCGGAAACAGTTATTAATCTTGAGCGAAGCCTTTTACCTTCCAGCCGGCTGGATGGTCATTTTGTTCAGGGGCATATAGATACCACAGGTGTTTGTGAAAAGATTAAAGATCGCAAGGGAAGCTGGGAATTCAGCTTCTCATTTTCAAAAAAATTTTCACCGCTTATTATTGAAAAAGGCTCCATTTGTATAAATGGCATTAGCCTAACTGCTTTTGATGTGAAGAAAAATTCGTTTAAAATAGCCGTTATACCTTACACTTACCAACATACGAATCTTCAGTTTTTAAAACAAAAAGACGATGTGAATTTGGAATTTGATATGATTGGGAAGTATATGGTTAGAAAAGCTGCATTGAAGAACCAAAATTGACTGAATGCATAACTCTTCTATGAAACGATTTCGGTTTCCTTTACTTCTTTTAATTACTTGCATCATTGCTTACCTTCCCGTTAGTTCTTTTTTGTTTGCACTAAAAAATGATGCGTTTGTATATAATTTTCCAAACAAACACTTTTTTTCTGAAGCAATCCGGCATGGCTACCTTCCTACCTGGAATCCTTATTTAAATTTCGGTTTTCCATTATATGCCGATCCCGGGTTTGCGTGGTGGCAACCAATTACATGGGTTTTCGGGGTAATCGGCTACAATCCCTATTCATTTACAATTGAAGTTTTAGTCTATATATATATTTCTGGCATTAGTATGTATTGGCTTGCCCGGAATTTAGGCATGGAAAAAATAACAGCTTTCATTATTGGATGTATGTTTATGTGCTCAGGTTTTTTTATTGGCAATCTGCAACATATAAACTTTATTACCTGCGCTGCATTTTTACCATTAGTTGTAGGCACCTGGCTAAATCTGCAAAACAACCATAGTTTAAAAAATGTATTGCTCGCTGCTTTTGCTATTTACCTTCTATTTACGGGAGGCCATCCAGCCATACCTATTGCAACTATTTATTTTATGTTAGCAATCGGCATATCTTATGGCATTTGTTTTAGGAACAAAATTAATTTCACAAGCTTTTTTAAGTGGAATATAGGATATCTGCTTTTTGCAATTATTTTTTTAGCCCCCGCGCTGTATTCCTGGTTTAGTATAATGCCATACTACTCTCGTTCGGAACCTGTAAGCCAGGCGCAAAATGTTTTTGTTGGCTTTACTATACCTGCATATATTTCTTTTCTTTTTCCTTTTAGCACCATTAGAAATTACGACTGGTTTATGACAGATGTGTCTATGCGTAATGCATACTTTTCTATAGCTGGATTTCTCTTTTTTGTGGTGTTCTTAATACGCAAACAGAAACAAAAACTACAGGTTATTTTTTTTACAGCAGGATTATTAATGTTGTTTTTATCAATGGGTGGACAAATAAAAAAAATAGTATATGATAACCTGCCTGGACTTGCCTGGATCAGGATAAACGGTGAGTTCAGGGTTTTTGTCATTTTTTGTTTTTTATTGTGTGGTTCTTTTGAACTGGAAAAGTTTTTGAAATCAGAAAACCAATCGGTTTTATATTTCAAAAACCTTTTGAAAGCTTTGTTGGCTTTATCTCTGCTTGCAATTATTATTCTATTAATTTTTACAAACCAGATATATACTTTTCCATCGGGGGAACAAACAATAACTGGGCAGATAAAAGACTTTATTGACCAAATAAGTTTCGGGCAAAGCATACTTTTATCATTAATTATAACATGCGCATTCTCCGTGGCGTATTTTGCCCTTTCATTTAAAATCGCAATAAAAGTATTTATATCTCTTATTGTGATTGACCTCATTGCCAGTTGCTGGCTTTTGTTGCCAATAACAGGGGTAGGAAAAACAAGTGTAGCAAGGATGCAGGAGGTTATCAACAAAAGTCCAAAAGGATTTCCACCACCACTATTGATAAAGGAAGGTGCAAAAATTACCGTTAGTCCTGAAGAACAAAAGCTCATTGCGAATTGGTCGTGGTACGATAAAAAAATTATGCACCCATGGATAGATTATCCATCTCAGTTAAAAACCACAGCAAACTTTTACCAATCGAAGGACACAGCACTGATAAGTAATAAACCATTTATTTTTTTGAAGCTTCAACCCGCGGATTCTTTACATCTCATCCATTTTACGCCAACTTCTTTTACAATAAAACTAAGTGTACCCGCACAGGATACTTTAATTGTTTTTCAAAACTATTTTCCCGGATGGCAGGCAGAGATAAATAATAAGCTGGTTCCGATACACAAATTCGCCGGAACTTTTATTTCAATTCCAATTGATAAAAGTTCTCAAACTGTCAGTTTTCGATTTTCGATTTTTTAAAGGTTTCTGCACCAAATTCTGAATTAGCATACTATAGCTTATATAGCTTGCATTTTAAAATTCTCATTTTGGAAAGCCTATATCTCACAGAATTGTTTAATACTCCAAAACCATAGGACATGCTTTGAAAAAAGTTTATGCTGGAGGCCTCTTCAAAATATTTTGCCGGGCAGGTTATTTCACCAATAGCATAACCTTTATAAATTATCTGACAAAGTATCTCGTTATCGAAAATAAAACCTGATGAATTTTTTTCATAAGGTATAGCATGCAATACATCAGCAGAAAAAACTCTATAGCCGGTATGATATTCGGACAGTTTCTGACCAATTAATATATTCTGAATAAAGGTTAACACCCTGTTGCCGACATATTTATATACAGGCATACCTCCTTTAATAGCACCGTTGCCCAAAATCCTTGATCCTAACACTACCTGATAAACATTACAGGCAACCAGGTGAGCCATTGATGGTATTAGTTTGGGTGTGTATTGATAATCGGGGTGAAGCATGATGATAATATCGGCGCCACTATCTAATGCTTTGCTATAACAAGTTTTTTGGTTGGCACCATAGCCAAGGTTTTTTTCGTGTTCGATAATTGTTTTGATACCCAGCTTTTTCGCTACTTCAACTGTATCATCATTGCTTTTATCATCAACTAAAATAACCTCGTCAACAATATCAAAAGGAATTTCAGAATACGTTTTTTCGAGAGTTTTACCGGCATTGTAAGCAGGTAACACCACAACAATTTTTTTACCTTTTATCATAGTTTGCCACATTGTGGCTCTACAAATTAGTTAGTATGCAATAAATAAATATTGTATTGTTCTTCTTTGTTGAGGAGCCTTTGAAAAACAACTCGTTTACGGTTTAGAATATTTTCCAGTTCTCTCTTTTCATTAGTTAGAATAATTGTTGATTTATTGTACTCAACACTATCGTAATACTTTTCAAAGGGAACTTTAAACCGGTTTAAATAATAGCCAATGCCAGTTTGTCCGTAACCATCCCAAACGTATAACCCAAGCTTCTCTTGCCCGGACAATTTTTTTGCAAGCAAGGTAGCTTTGCGGGCATTAAAGTTTACAAGATAATAATGATTACGCAGGTCATGCTTGTGAATTGAGAGCCGGTTATTTTGTTTGGAACTTGTAAAAAGAATTGAAAATGAAATCATCAAACAAAAGATATTGGCCAGTAATAAATAATTCACCAAATTTTTTATTTTAATAGCCTCGCTCATTTCTACTACAGCCGCCGTAACTATCATAACAAAAAAAGGCAATAGACAGAGAAAGACTCTTTGAATAATGATAGATCCATGAATAAAAAAAAATAAAAAAGGTACAAAAAAGAAGAATGCAGGTAAAACCAGGTCTGAATAAAAATTGCTTTTGAACTTTTTATAAAACAAAACCACCCAGGCAACCAGGAAAATAAAAAAATAATAACGATAATCAGTAAAATGAAAAAAAATGGCGAGAGCCTGTATAAGATTTTCAAATTTGAATTGCTGGAAAGAGGTAATCAATAAGTTTTCCGGTTGTAATTGCAGTAACCATTTATAATATAACAATACAAAGACAGTCGGTATAGCAATTGTTGCAGCAATTATGGATGTACTATTTCGAGAAAATTTTTTGTTTAAAAAAAGAAAAGAAATAGAAGGTTTTAAAAACAGTATTGCACAAAAAAGCAAATAAGTAAAAACAAGGTAAATATTTGTAGGCAGGCATAAAAGACTTAAGCCTGTTAGTAAGAATAGTTTAAGGAGCAGCAGGTTTCTTTTTCCATATTTTATAATTTCAAGAAATGTAAAATATTGCACTATCGATAAAAATATACTGAAGGAATATCCTCTTAATTGAACGCCAAAATCAATTAACACTATAGAAGTACATAAAATAGAAACACCTATTTTAGCAAACAGTTTCCCATAATGCTTCGCTGATCTCCTGTAAAAAAATACAACGCTTAGTATTGTAAACAAAAATGGAAATACTCTTAGGAAATAAGGCTTTTCAAGAGCATCGCCTATAGCATTAGTACCAAATAGAATGGCAAAGAATTTTACTACTGCATTAAAAGCAATATGATTGTTGGTGCTATGATAGTCTGTTAATAAAGTATTCCACGAAACAAAAATGAAGTGTTCAATGGTATAAATTTCATCTTGCCAAAAATCATTATTTAAAAAAAAACCCAATCCCAAACAGAATAATATCAAAGTGAACCCAAGCACTATTTTTTTGGTTAAGCCTGGGGTGTGAAAATTAACACTCATATTTTTTTACCCTTCATAGCCTTTCCAATTGCTTCATCCATTAACCGTTCAGCAAATGGACGCGAAAGTCTATTTAATTCCTCTATCATTTGTTGAATTTGATCTTTATTATCACTTTCTATCAATCTTTCCAATTTCCGAAGAGCATTAGTAGTCGTATTTATTTCTTCTTTCGATAAATAGTTTTTATTTTTTTCAACAAAACTTTTTGTGGTGTCAATCAATATTTTTCCTTCGGTCTGCGCTTCTACCAATGCTCTTTTCTGTATATCATCACTTGCGTGACTGATTGAGTCAAACAGCATTTTTTCAACAGCTTCATCCGTTAATCCATACTGCGGTTTCACTTCAATAGATTGTTCTGCCCCGCTTCTCAATTCTTTTGCATTAACTACCAAAATGCCATCAGCATTTATCATAAAAGATATTTCTACTTTAGGAAAACCTGCAGGCATTGCCGGGATGCCTGATAAATTAAATGAGGCCAGTTTTCGATTATGATTTACTAAATCTCTTTCTCCCTGGTACACACTAATGATAATGCCGCTTTGCCCATCTTTTTGAGTAGTATATTGCCTGCTTACTTTAGAAGGAATTTTTGAATTACGGGGGATCAATACGTCCATTAAACCTCCCATTGTTTCTATTCCAAGCGATAAGGGTGCAATATCCAAAAGCAATAACTCTTTGTTATTGCCCGCTAAAATATCTGCCTGGATAGCTGCCCCAAGTGCTACTACCTCGTCTGGATTTAATGAGCCATGTACTTTTTTATTAAAAAATTTGCTTATCGATTCCTTAATAAGAGGTATGCGTGTAGATCCTCCTACCATAACCACCTCAGCAATTAGCTCTATTGAAAGATCAGCATCGCGTAAAGCATTTTTGCAAGATTCAATAGTTTTGTTTACAAATGGTTTAATCAGTTGTTCAAAAACTTTTTTTGAAAGGTTTAATTCGTATTGCTTAAGAGTAGCTGTAAAAAAATCATTAAAACTTAGGTGTTTTTTTGCTTCTTCTGCTAACAAACGTAATTGTTGGGCAAATGATCTATCATTTATAATTTCTCTTTCATTTATGCCCGCTTGTTCTATCCAATAGTTGATAATAGCATTATCAAAATCATCCCCACCTAAATATGTATCGCCATTGGTTGATAAAACTTCGAACACCCCGCTGGTAATTCGCAAAATAGAAACATCAAAGGTTCCGCCCCCAAGATCATATACAGCAATGATCTTTTCCTCTTCCTTATTTAATCCAATACCATAAGCCAGGCTTGCGGCCGTGGGTTCATTTACAATTCGTAACACATTTAATCCTGCCAGTTTACCTGCATCTCTTGTGGCCTGGCGCTGTGCATCATTAAAATAAGCCGGCACAGTAATAACCGCTTTTTCAACGGTTGTTTTCAAAATATGTTCCGCTCTTTGTTTTAACGCTTTTAAAATAAATGATGATAACTCAACAGGAGTATAAAACTTACCCCCTATTTCTACCTTTACCAGGTTATCTGTTCCGTCATCAATAATTTTATAGGAAAAATACTTAGAAGACGTCTCCACATCTTTATATGATTTTCCCATTAATCTCTTTACCGAAAAAATGGTGTTTTGCGGTTCGGTAACAAGATATTCTTTTGCTTCATTACCTATTTTAAGTTCTCCAGCTTTTCCGAAATATATAATTGAGGGAACCAATGCAGTATGATCAAACTCTTTTAATACCGTCGGTTTTTTTGTCTCAGGATGAATAATAGCAATTAAACTGTTTGTCGTTCCCAGATCTATGCCAACAATAATGTCCTCTTTTTGCAAACTACCGGTCGATAAATTGACGCCTATTTTAGCCATATTAAAAAAAATAAGCCCGAAGTTAACCAATAAAAAAACCCCGCTTAATTGCGGGGCTAATGTGTTGAAGAATTATTTATTATCGCATCAGGTACATCTTACCATACCCTTTGTTGAAATATTTATCTGTATTGTCGTTTTCAGATGTATATTTTTCCAACGATTTACCTTTCAAGTTGGTGATCACTCTGTATAAGTAAACTCCGTTGCCCAACTTTTGACCATACTGGTCAGTACCATTCCACTTAAATTCAGTAATGTTTCTGCCTACCCGTAATGGGCCCAATTCATCTTTTGTTATTTCCCTGACTATTTTACCTGTTACAGTTAATATTTGAATTTTAAGATTTTGAGGCACTTCAACCCCTGTAATCGTAAATACAAAAGCAGTTGAAGAAGTAAAAGGATTGGGATAATTAAGCATGTTAGAGATCATTGCTTTATTAATTACCCGGAAGCTTATCTTGTATTCAAGATTACCTGCCATATTGTTACTTTTATCTTTGCCCGTTACTATTAATTGATAATCTCCATCCTCATCAAAATAAGGATTGAAATTAACGGTAGCTGTATTTCCATCTGCCGAAGATTGCTGCGGTGGAATAAACTTCAAAGTGTCATTATCATATCGATAATTTTGTAAACTTCCATCAGGAAATTTTACCTGAATTTTCACCAAAGATGTATCATCAAGGTATTGAAACTTTGATTCATCTTTCAACTTAATTAAAATAACAGGCTTTGAAGAAACAATATCGCCATTAAGGATATGAGAATTATCGAAAGTAACATCTAAAAGTGGGTTAAGGCTATCTCCTACAACATAAAAATTCTTATAAATAAAATTATTAAAATGGTATTGTTCAGGTTGGTCATCATCAGGATTTACTTCTACAAATAATGTATTATTTCCTTGCAGCAGCTTGGTATCAATAAGGTACCTGACTTGCAAAGTATCGTTTGCCAGTAACGCTTTACTTTTTTTGGCAGGCAAAGAATACGTGACATTATTTTTATCAATCACTTCCATTTTTATTTTAAGGCTATCAGAAAAATTGACATCGCTGATATTCTTAAATGCTATTTTAAAATCTATGGATTCACCTATATCAAAAGTATCCTTCATCGTAAAGAATAAATTAGGTGCTATTGCCCCTTCAGGAACAGGCATGTAGGTTACTCTCCAGGTTTTTAGTTGATAAGGTGTGTAGTTCAAAGGGTCATTATTTTGCAACTTCAGTTTAAGGAATGGATATTCAGATGCATTGATAGAAGATATATCTACCGAAGGCTGATTAATGGATATTTGATTATATAATGTATCAACATTTCCATTTGGCTTTATACCAATAACACTTACAACTGCTTCATCTCCGTCATTCTCCAATGAAAAACCATCCCATAATAAATTGTTCCAGGCCTTTGCCGGGCCAAATGTGGGAGACACAATGTTTCCACTATTATTGGGCACATATGTTTCTGAGCTCAAGGTAATTTTATCAAAAATTCCCTGGCTAAAAACACTTTTAGGTTGAATATTCGCATTTCCTTTTTGATAAATGAGTATCCATGATCTTGGTCTGTCAATAGAATCAATTTCTGTAAATCCGGCTAAGAGCAATTTGTGATATAAAGAGT
>JALZIY010000113.1 GCA_030860085.1 Bacteroidota bacterium
GGCTTCCGTAATAGTTTTTTCAGCCATCCACGTGCTGATAGATTTTCCGGTTTTGCTTTTTATAACGTTGCTTAGATAGTTGGGATGAAGGGTTTGCATATCAGCATAGTCCTGAACCCTTAATACCTTATCTGCCTTACCCTGCACCAATTGGCGGTAGTGAGTCTCAAGATTTTTTTTGAATGATTTTACAATTTGAGAACTTCGGCTTCCTTCATAAATAGGATTGTAATCATTCCAGAAATGTTCTTTAATTTTTAATAATAATACCACAAAAAAACCTCCTGTTATTTTTTTCTTATATGGCGATTGGGAATTGTATGCTTCGCTAATTTGTAAATAAAGTTGCTCAAATTCCTTAAACTCATTCGCAACCAGCGTTTTTGGATTAACTGTTTCAGAAAGCAGGAAAGGAAACTCTTTAAAAATATCCCGGTGCACATTTTCTTTCAGAAAGGATTCTGTGAAAGTGATTAAATAGACTTCATCTATTGTATACCACTCAAAAGATTTATAATGACCAGGGTTTGTGAAATAGATTGTTCCGGGTTCAGTATAAAATGTTTTATTATCTGTTGTGTATTTTCCTTTCCCCTTTTTTACAAATAGGACAGAAAAATAATTTGGTCTGAATCCGATAGCTTTAAAAGGAAGTTGGGGATGGAGTTCTTTAAGGTTATTTATTGTAAAATCTCCAGTGGCATCAATTTGTGAAACCGGCAAACCCATTGCATAGTAGGTATCGTAAAGATTTTTAAAGCACACTATTTTTTCTTCCATCTGTTATTTTAAGGTTATACTGTAGTCGGCGGCCATACGACGCACAAGAACAAGTATTGCCCAAGAGGAGGATTTGAAAATCTCCGTCAGACAACCGAAGTTCGTTATTTATTTAAAGATGATAATTTTAATATGATGTTCAAAACATTTCATCCGCCTAAGACGAATTATAGCGATTTGCTCTGCAGATTGCTCCGAATGTCCCCCCACTATTGGCCACCGTTGTTGGTGATAAAGCTGTCGTTTTTGAATGTACCTATACTAGTGTTATGTTAATCATGAATTGACGGATAAAGTTTCTTCAATTTTACCCTTGCTTCTTTGTTTGTGAACTGCCAGTTAATTTTTCTGTTTTTATTATTTCTGTTAGTTTGCCATGCTTCAACTTCTTCTTTGATTTTGTTTATAGTAGATATATGTCTGTTTAAGCATTGGCCATTTAATACATGTAATTCTATCTCGGCCATATTTAACCAACTTCCATGCTTAGGAGTGTATACAAATTCAAATCTATCCCAAAGTCTTTTTGCTTCCACTGGTTCAAATGTTTCATAAAATGCGGATGCGTCATGTGTTTTAAAATTGTCCATCACTAATCTTATTCTTTCTGCTTTTGGATACCATTCGTCAGCGATTCTTTTTACAAACCTGGCCCAGTCCTTCTTGGTTTTAAATTCCGTTACTTGTACATAACGCTTCCCCGTCAAGGGCTCATTTGCCATAAAGATATTGACAACACCATACCTTATATACTCATAATCGACCCTCGCATCCTGACCCGGTTTCATTGCGACAGAGGGCTTCCCTTCCTCTATCAGTTGTTTAGGTGACTCATCCATGCAAACAACAGGAAATTCTGCACTGTAAGGCTCTTTATACACATCTAATACGTTTTCCATGTTCGCCGCAAATACACCATTCTTTTCCGGAGGAATGACCCAGCCTTTCACCTTCCAGGGCTTAAGTTCGTTTTTTTTAAAACACTTCTTACTGTTACGTGAGAGATACTTTCTACATAATTCAATTCTACCATCTTGTCTGCCAGTAATCGCAAAGACCATTTAGCAAATCCCTTAGGTGGTTCACTGCAACAAAGTGTCACTAACTTTGCTTCCAAATCTCCATCTGCCTTGATGTCATAAATCCGGGTCGTAGCTCTACGTTCTAAAACAGCTTCCATCCCTTCTTCAATAAACTGTTTCTTTATCCTGTCTATGGTACGCATTCCCACTTTCAACACTTTACTTATTTGCTCATTGGTTACTTTGTCTGAATATTCTCCTTCATCACAATTCAAAAGTATGTAAGCAGCCCGGAATGTTTGGGAAGTATGGGAACCCTTGTTAATTATTACATGGAGTTCCTCTACTTCAGATTTAGTTAGTTTGATTGTATAGCGTATTACCATTTGAAAAAGTTTTTTCAAATGTACATTAATACGTCATATTACATTTAACTTAACACTAGGTTAAGCTCAATGCCTGTTGATTTAGATATTTCTCTGTAACATTTATCCTGCAGGTAAAATAATTCAATAACCTGTCTCTGTGTTGTTGCAATCTGCTCAAGGCAATATTCCATTTGTTTAAAATGTTCTTCTTTGCCGATTTCAAACGAAGGATGCTCGTTTTCGATTGAATGCATATCTGCCA
>JALZIY010000137.1 GCA_030860085.1 Bacteroidota bacterium
GATTTTCATCATGCACGGGCCAGATGGAAAAAATTACCCTAACAGAATCATTTTCAGGGAAGTTGTTAAGCTCAAAAAAATAGTGCATGAACATTTTGACCCGAATTTTATTGCAATAATAGAATTTGAAAGCCAGGACGATAAGACGCTACTGAATTGGTACAAACTATATGAAACCAAAGAGTTGTTTGAAATGATAGAGAAACATCACAAAACAAGCGAAGGGTTTAAACAAACAGCAGAGAAACTGAATACTTACCTGAATCAGAACAAAAGCAAACTTCTATAAACGTCATTGCTTTTTGGAAATTGCAAAATTGTAATCGTTAACATTGACATAATTGAAAGTAACACATCGTAAGCCCGTCCGAACGGTTCAGCCTGGCGGGCAAATTAAAATAACAAATTATGACAAAGAGCAATAAAAAGAAATTATCACCAGAACAACTTGAAGAATTACTCAGAACATTGAAAGCCCGTTTTGAGAAAAACATGAACCGCCATAAAGGTCTTGAATGGGTTAAAGTACAAGCAAAGCTGGAAGCCCGTCCGAACGGGTCATCCGGGCGGGCTAATACTGAAAAACTGCGGTCACTCAATGAAATGGAAAGTACCGGTGGTGAACCGGATGTTGTTGATCATGATAAAAAGACGGGCGAATATATTTTTTATGATTGTTCAGCAGAAAGTCCAAAAGGCCGCAGAAGTGTTTGTTATGACGGTGAAGCACTGGAGTCAAGGAAAGAACATAAACCGGAAAATAGCGCTATTGATATGGCTGCTGACATTGGCATTGAGATTTTAACAGAAGAACAATATCGGGAGCTGCAGAAACTTGGAAAGTTCGATACGAAAACATCGAGCTGGATAAAAACACCTGCTGATATTAGAAAACTCGGTGGTGCCATCTTTGCTGATTGGCGCTATGGCCATGTCTTCGTGTATCATAACGGTGCAGAATCTTACTATGGTGCCAGGGCGTTCCGTGGCTCGCTAAGGGTGTAAATATTGCACAGAGCAAAAACTAATTGTACATATATTTATAATGAACAATTAACTCTAATAAATATCTCTCATGAGCAAATTAGCAGAAATTAAAACTAAAGAAACCTCTGGAAGCGTTGAGGATTTTATCAACAATGTTAAGGATGAACAAAAGCGCAAAGACAGTTTTGTGATTTTGGAAATGATGAAAAAAGCAACCGGGGAAGAGCCAAAAATGTGGGGCAGTTCAGTCATCGGTTTTGGCAATAAAAGATACACAAGCCCCGCCACTGGGAGGGAAGTTGATTGGCTCCGGATAGGTTTCTCTCCCCGTAAAGCGAATCTGTCGTTGTATATTAGCGTAGGTATTAAGGAGCATGCGGCCGCTCTTACAAAGCTTGGCAAGCATAAGACTGGTGTTGGTTGCCTCTACATAAATAAGCTGGAGGATATAGATATGAAAGTTCTGAAAGCAATGATAGATGCATCATTAAATCGAAAGTAGAATACTTTGTCAAATGAGGTAATTCCTATTGAAGATTTGGCATCGCATAACCTGATGCCTGTTTTCTGTCCTCACCTACCACCGTTTATTTCGTTTCGTGCGGACACGAACCTTTAGTATCAATAAATGAATAGAATGAATCCTAAGGTTGATTTTTATTTTAATAAAGCCAAAAAGTGGCAGGAAGAAATCAGGAAATTGAGAATGGTCGTTCTTGACTGCGGGCTGACCGAAGAATTGAAGTGGGGTGTTCCTTGTTACACCCTTCAGAAAAGCAACATCGTTTTAATACATGTATTTAAAGAATACTGTGCGCTATTGTTTTTCAAAGGTGCCTTGTTAAATGATGCCAATGGTATTCTAATCCAACAAACGAAGAATGTGCAGGCGGGGCGCCAGGTTCGGTTCACCAGTGTTCAGGAAATAGCTGAGATGGAAGCCATCCTAAAAGCCTATATCTATGAAGCCATTGAAGTGGAAAAAGCCGGTTTGCAAGTGGATTTTAAAAAGACTACAGAATTCACAATTGCTGAAGAATTTCAAAATAAATTGGATAAAACCCCGGCCTTGAGAACTGCTTTTGATGCATTGACACCAGGACGGCAAAGAGCATACATGCTTTATTTTTCTGCACCCAAACAATCCAAAACACGTGAATCAAGGGTTGAAAAATGTATGAAGCAAATTCTCAAGGGAAAGGGATTAAATGATTAGTAATGAAATAGCCCCCTCGTTGGTATCTCTAATTCTGATTTATGGTATCGTGGTATTTCAGACCTGCGCCCGCCCGCCCGTGCCGGTACGGGACGGCGATGACGCCAGTCGGACGGGGATAGAAAAATCATCTCAGTTAATCAATAACCATTCATCATCATGCTTTCTCAGTTTATCAAAGTATGAACTGTAAAAGAAATGACAGAAAAGCCCATGCTACCAAGAAGGGCTTGGCGTAATGGCGGGTGAAGTGCTTCTTATAAAACTGATTGATAAATTTGAAATGTGGTGCTTCAGAATGAACAAAAGTAAAAGGTCATTATTTTTTATAAGAAATCATACACAAACAACATTTTGTTACTAAAGCTTTTTACGCTGGCCACCCGGTGAAAACTTTATACTATTTTTAAAAGGGTGTTCATTTATAAAATGAAGTTTATGTTTCAAAAAATAGGTAAGATTGTAATAAGCCTCTGCAGTTTGTTTATGCTGAATGCATGTGTTTCTTCAAAATCAATTAAAGAAAATGTTGTTATAAAACAACCAAAAGCTCAAACTGAATTCCGTGCTGCCTGGGTTGCTACGGTGTCTAACATAAACTGGCCAAGTAAACCAGGACTATCCACTGCTGATCAGCAAAATGAAGCTATCGCTTTGCTTGATTTTTTAAAGGATCATCATTTCAATGCAGTTATCTTCCAGGTGCGCCCGCAAACAGATGCATTATATAAAAGTGATCTTGAACCATGGTCATATTATCTCACCGGCGAAGTGGGGAAAGCCCCTGATCCTTACTACGATCCGTTGGAATTTTGGACAGAAGCAGCACATGACCGGGGAATGGAAATGCACGTGTGGTTAAATCCATACCGCTCACATCATAAAGATGGAGGACCCGTAAGCGATAAATCAATTGTAAAAACCCGTCCAGGCTTGTCTGTATTTCTTAAGGAAGGTTATTGGTGGCTCGATCCTGCAAAAAAAGAAACGCAGGAACTTTCCACCGCCGTCGTCATGGATATTGTAAAGCGCTATGATATTGACGGCGTACATTTTGACGATTATTTTTATCCTTATCCTTCATATAATCTAAATGAAGATTTTCCGGATCATGAAAGTTGGGAGGCTTATCAAAAAACCGGTGGCAAATTAAGTCGCGGCGATTGGCGGCGTAAAAGTGTAAATGTTTTTATTAAGCAACTGTATAAAAAAATTAAATCAGAAAAAAAATGGGTGAAATTTGGTTTGAGTCCTTTTGGAATATGGCGGCCTGGTTATCCCCAATCTATTGAAGGATTTGATCAGTATGAAAAATTATTTGCAGATGCACGTCTGTGGCTAAATAAAGGATGGATTGATTATTTCACACCGCAATTATATTGGGAGATCAATCGAATTCCGCAAAGTTTCCCAGTTTTACTTGGATGGTTGGCCGGGGAAAATACCTATAATCGACACTTGTGGCCGGGCATCTCGGTTTATAAAGGCCGCGGCGAAAAAAATAATGATGAAACAATTAATGAGATCATGATCTCAAGAGGAATGTTACCTAAAAGCAAAGGTGTTGTGCATTGGAGTATTTCAGGACTAACAAAAAACGATAGCCTGGCAAAAGCCATTTTGGAAGGCCCATATAAAAAGCAGGCATTAATTCCACCCACACCCTGGCTTGATAAAAGAGCACCTAAGCCCCCACAGGTGACAACTTCTTTGCAGGAAGATAAAATCAATGTAATCTGGACACATGCAGATGCTAACGATATATTTCAATGGGTTATTTATTTTCAATATGGAGATAAATGGAATTATAAAATTCTTAATCGCAGGGATCGAAGTTTTGATTTGCAGAACACTTCGGGAGAAAAGCTGATCCCATTAAATAAGATTGCTGTAACTGCTGTTGACCGTGTGGGAAATGAAAGTGTAGTAAAGGAGCTGTTGCTTGCAAAATAATTTGATTACAATAACGTATTTGATTGTTACCTTCTTCCTGGTTTATTTATTTTTTAATCTTAAAAATGAATGTCCATTATTTGATTTTCATTTTCACTTAGGTATCCACCGATTTATACGGTTTTTATATTCAATATAAGTTTTCCCAAATTGCCTCTCAAGAACGGGCTCCTCATAAAAAACGACAAACAAATGAAAAATGACAATAAGAATAACTGACAAAATAACAATGGATAATGAATTACGATTTAATCCAAATCCGACTAATAAAATAAAACCTCCTATGTACATAGGATTGCGTACATAAGCATATGGAC
>JALZIY010000148.1 GCA_030860085.1 Bacteroidota bacterium
AAAATTTTTCTGCGTTTATACCTCCCACTTCTAAACTTAAAACCTGCTATCTCATTTGGCGTGAGCCGTATATGACCGTGGGTGACTATACTTTTATCAACGATATGTTGGAGCATGCAGGCTTTCAAAATATATTTGCAGATAAAATTCGTTACCCGGAAATCACCATCAGGCAACTGTTATTGTCCAAATGTCAACTTCTTTTGCTTTCCTCCGAGCCATATCCTTTTAAACAAAAACATATTACTGAATTACAAATAAAATTGCCCGGCATAAAAATTATTTTAGCAGATGGCGAAATTTTTAGTTGGTATGGCAGCCGCTTACTACAAGCGCCTGCATATTTTCAAAAATTACATCAACAAATTAAAGCGATTGATTAATTTGAGGTAGCATGCAGCAACCTGTAAATGATAGGCCTTCCAAAAAAAAACCATTCTTTCCGGTTAAAAAAGAATTACGCAATTATTTAAAAACACATGGCCGTGAGGTAGTCTTACCGGTATCGTATAATGATCTGTTGCACATCTCCTACTCTGTTCCATTGAAAGACAAAACAGGAAAAGATACTCTTTGGGAAAAAGCTTCCTACGATATGAAGGATTGGAATTTCCTGCGGCAAAGCTTAATTACTTTATATGCCATTATAAAAACAGAAGGAGATGTAACATTTGCCAAACACCTCGATGTTGCCCGTATTGATTATTGCACTTTTGGCAATTCCAATCCCTTCCGCATACGCATCGTTAATCGTTTTAATGATAATTACGATCATTTTTATATTAAAAGAGAAGATGCTTCCCGTGTTTACGGTTTGGAGCTGGAACATATACTTTCTCCTAATAGAATAAGCTTTTTAACCGGCAATGACACTCTTGTGGAAGAACATATTACCGGTTTGCCGGGCGATGTATTTATTGAAAATCATTTGCATCTTCCGGAAACTAACAAGATCAGGTTAGCAAAAGAATTTGTCAAATTCAATGAGCGTTGTTTTATTCGTTTATTAGGCGATATGCGCAGTTATAATTTTGTATTGAATGTATCACCGGATATTGAAGATTACCAATACCGTATTCGTGCCATTGACTTTGATCAGCAATCTTATGAAGGAAGGAAAAATTTATATCTCCCTCAATTTTTTAAAGAAAATTTGCAGTTTGTAGACCTTACATTGAAATACTTAAATTCAGAAAGTATTTTACAATACCAGGTAGAAGAAAGGACTTTGATTGCTTACAGAATGGCCGCCAGCCGTTACCGCATTCTTGAATTACTTAATATTATGTCAGGGGATGTAATTTCAACTGATGCAAAAAAAATACAGTTAAAACAAGAATTGGCAGATCATTTTGGACACAAGCCTTTTTTAAGATGCAGAAGTATGGGTGATTTAGTTAAGCAAGTGCTTCGCCATACTTTAAAACCACATCTTTCACGCATAAAAAAAAATCTTGGAAAGATCACGGATTAAGGAATTGGCAATAAGCAATTGGCAATAAGCAATTGACAATAGAAATGGGCAATTGGCAATTTGTCCGGCAAAAAAAATCTTAAATCCTTTTAGAGCCTTTGTAATATAAGACTCTAAGCCTCCTCTCCTTTGGAGAGGAGGTTGGAGGTGAGGTCTTATCTTTTTGAACAGGCAATGGATGTTTTTGAAACAAACCTCAAAGCTTTTTCCAGGAGAGGAAATCTATTCATTAACAGACCAGGTCAGACGCTCTTCCAGAAGTATTTGCGAAAACATAGCAGAGGCATATCGTAAAAAAATGTATCCAGCTCATTTTGTTTCAAAAGTATCGGACAGCGATACTGAAAACACTTGGCAAACATGAAAAAATGATTTTAAGAAACGAGGAGATAGGAAGACTTCTACATCATATGATCAACAATCCAGAAAAGTATTGACTTATTTGCCATTGCCCATCACCCATTGCCCATTGTTCATTGCCCGTTGCCAATTATCTTTGCCGCACTTCAAAATAATAATATGGCTCATAAAATTGCTGAACTTTTAGGCGACAAAGCCGAATATCTTTTAAGTCATACTTGTAAAACAATTGAAAAATCTACTGTTCATCTTCCTTCTCCAAATCATATAGAAGAAGTTTGGGTTAATAGTAATCGCAATAACCAGGTGTTGCGCAGCCTGCAAAATTTATTAAGTGCGGGTCGCCTGGGGGGGACAGGTTATTGCAGCATCTTCCCGGTTGACCAGGGAATTGAACACAGCGCCGGCTCGGCCTTTGCGCCAAACCCTATTTATTTTGACCCTGAAAATATTATTAAGCTGGCCATAGAAGGTGGCTGTAACGGAGTAGCTTCCACGTACGGTGTAATGGGCATTATGAGCCGAAAATATGCACATAAAATTCCGTTCATTGTAAAGATCAATCATAATGAATTTTTAAGCATGCCCAACAAATTTGATCAAACCATGTTTGGAACTATCAAAAATGCATGGGATATGGGTGCGGTGGCAATTGGCGCTACAGTTTATTGGGGCAGTGCTGAAAGCGCCCGTCAATTGAAAGAAGTAGCTGAAGCTTTTGAACATGCTCACCAATTAGGTATGACCACTATTCTATGGTGTTATACGCGCAATAATGCATTTAAAGTTGATGGGATAGATTATCATACATCCGCCGATTTAACCGGGCAAGCCAATCATTTGGGCGTAACGTTGCAAGCTGATATTATCAAACAAAAATTACCGACAAACAATGGCGGTTACAATGCTACCAAACATGGCAAAACCCATAAGTTAGTTTATGAAAAACTTACGTCTGACCATCCCATTGATCTTACCCGGTATCAACTTTTAAATTGTTATAACGGGCGTGTTGGACTAATTAACAGCGGTGGCGAAAGCAAGGGCGAAACGGATATGCAGGAGGCTGTTAGTACGGCCATCATTAACAAGCGTGCCGGAGGCATGGGATTAATTTTAGGTCGTAAAGCTTTTCAACGGCCATTTGGAGATGGAGTAAAAATGTTGAATGCCATCCAGGATATTTATTTAGATGAAGCTATTACAATAGCATAACAAGCGGCTCTTATAAGTATTTAATACCTGATCTGTTTTATTTCGGCCTTTCATTAAATTGATTTTTTTATTTTTTACCAATCTGCATTACTACCATTGATCTTTTCTACTAATGAACACACTATTTTCTCAGCAGGGTGATAGTGTGTAATTTAGTTCTTTAGCTTTTTTCCCCAGCCATTTTAGGGTATCCTTCTTTTGTCGTTCTTCATATTGTTTAATACCATTTTCTACAAAGTCTAATCCATTGTTTACCATCCGGTAAATCCAGCAGGCTAATTTTCTTGCCATTGCTTTTATGGCTACCGACGGGCCTCTGCGGCTGGCTATGCGTTTTCCAAATACCCCTAATGCTAAATGCTTGCTTCTTAATAATGGCTGCACACATTCTTTTAATATTTGTCCCGCTTCTGTATTCATCTTTATTCTTCTGTACTTTTTTATTTTACCACTTTGGTACTGATTAGGCGCCAGACCTAACCATGCCGTAAAATGGTTTTCTGTTTTCCAGTTCTTTAGATCGCTTCCTGTTACTGAAAAAAATTTCAGCAAACTGTAAGATGTTATCCCTGGAAGTACAGTCAGGTCC
>JALZIY010000154.1 GCA_030860085.1 Bacteroidota bacterium
TTATCTCCAAAGGCTACCAACAATGGCGTTTTTATATTTTTTGCATTGTACATAGGCGAGTTGCGCATGTGCTCTTCCATTCTCTCGTACCACGGCCCATCAAAACGCCCCTGGCTGGTTTCAAATATTTTTGAATCAGGCGTGCCTGTATTCCAATAAATTGAATTTGACATACTGATAAGATTTGTTAATGGCGCCCCTGCAATGGCTGCCTTAAACATATCTGTCTGTGTAATAATAAAAGACGTTTGATAAGCTCCCCAGCTATGACCCATGATGCCCAATTTATCTTTATCAATCTTACCGGTTTTTAATACTTCTTCCACAGCAGGCACCACACAATTTACAGCGCTTATACCGGGGTCATTGGTTTCATAAACAATATCCGGACGAAAAACAAAATAACCATTTGTAGTGAAGTTGGAAGTATTATATGCTCCGCGTTGTGAAGGCGCTGTATATCCATGAACCGTGTTGGAAAGCGTTTCATAGATGTAAACAATCATGGGGTATTTTTTACCGGGATCATAGTTAGCCGGATAAAAAAGAGCTCCCTGCATTTTCTTACCTTTTTTGCTCGTAAAACTTATAAGCTCACTTTTGCCCCAATGATAATTTTTCTGTTGCGGGTTTGTAGCCAGAACTTGTTTCGAAGAAGCAAAGTTTTCTGTTACATATAAAGAAGGCGGTTCATCATAATCCTGTTTTACATAAAGGAAAGTATTATCATCCTTTGCCTTTACCAGCCGGTTAATTTGCGCATCTTCAAATATTAACCTGTCGACCTTACCTTTTTCCAACTTGGCATACCCGAATTTTTTTGTTTTATCGCCATAGGCAGATAGGAAAATAGGCTTGGTGTCATCAAGGTAATTTTCTTCAAAATCGGTACGGGTTACCCGGTAGATCGTTTCATCTTTTTCACCATCGGTTAATTTTCTTGCACCTTTTCCATCGGGCTTTACAGCCCACACATTATACTCATCATACAATAAAATTTCTTTATCGCCTTTTATCCATCCACCACTACCCACTGCCGGCCGGCTCGCAGGATGGTCGTCCCGGATGTTCCAAAAATCTGTTTTAATATTTTGTGTAAGGGTAAGGTTTTGCCCGGATGCTATATTATAGCTCCACCAATGTTTGTCTTTAAAATAAACCAGGTATTTTCCGTCGGGTGATGATTGCGGAAAAGTATTAAATCCTGTAAGTGATTTTTCAAATACGAGTTTTTCCTGGCCTGTTTTTACGTTCACCAGCCAGGCATCAGCATAGTCTTCTTTAAATGCAGGCTTGTATTTTTTATCTGTAAAAACAATCGCGTATTTCTGGTTACCGGTTAGCTGAACCCTTGGGGCTTCCTCTTTTGCTAACACAAAAAATGAATTGTTATCAAGGTTCCATGCACTTAAAAAACTAAACACAGTATCCTGCCCCAGCGTCATTTTTTGCCGGGGTTGAATCTCAGGATCTTTCCAATGCCAGATGTCTACGCCGGCAAGCTTTTCTGTAGATGTGCCTTTCTTAGCCGCAACGATAGCCCTTGTGGAATCGATCCTTGCAGTATCTTTTTTTGTGAGGCTATCACCTGGTTTTTTATCTTCTTTTTTTGCCAAAGGATTGTGCGTCCATTTCTTAAGGCCAAAAAAAGCAGTGGTCATATCATCGCTTAATGTAATTGTAGAGCCATTAAAAATGCGCATTCCGGCCGGAATTCCTTTTGCCGTTTCCGGATCGAATATTTTTAGTGATGGTGATTTATAAATGTTTGTATAACTATAGAGAACGGCATTATCTTCCTCATACCTATCCTTGCGATAACTTTTGAAAAATGCCAGGCCATCGCCTTCTTTCTGCCAGGTAAGTTTGGAAAATTTGGATGTATCGCTGGCCAGTACTTTCAACATATAGTTTTCTACATTAAAAAGTTCTACCGAATTACCTGCTGTATTTGCTGATTCAACGATGTAGGCTAATTGGTCGCTTTTTTTATTGAAGGCAAATTCTGTTACATTACCAATTGTACGGGTTGTGCCATCTGATAAATTTTTGACCAATAACACAGATCCTTTTTCTTTACTTTCTTTTGGAGGAGCAAGGTAGGCTGCGAGGAATTTACCATTGCGTGAAAAATTAAAACGACTTATATTTTGAACTACTTCTTTTTTACCGGTATTTAAATTCAAAAATCCCATTTTGAATTCAACGGGCTTGCTTTGCTCTCTCAGCTTTTCAGCTTCTTTATATGGCAGGCCAATTCGGTAAGCTATCCACTGATTGTCTTTCGAAAATTCCGGTGTGGATGCAAACTCAAGCTTATACATTTTATTTGTAGTACGGTTCATTACAAACATCGTATCATTATCTTCCTGCACTGTAACCTGGTAAGCCACCCACTCACCATTTGGCGAAAGATCGCTGGCCCCAATAGATTGCCATTTTCCGTAATCATCCGGTGTAAGGTCTTTTTTATTTTGTGCATAGGTTACATTGGCAAAAAGAAACACACAAAAAAACATGCAGGTAAATAATCGATTAGGCATACGATATAGTTTTAAAACAAGTTAGCAGATGGTAGCGGATGAGAAAAATTTATTTTTCTAATGGTGAAAAGTGGATTTAAATATATTTTAATTGAGGCCTTCCCCGTACTCTGACTTACGTAAAGAATTTTAGACATTAAATTAGTAACTCCCCTTTAGGGGATGGGGGCATCACACCCCTTTAGGGCAATGTCATTGTTAAGGAATTTGGTTTTCAATTGGCCCGCCTTTTACGGCGGGATATAAAATGCAATTGCTTTCGCTGGGCTTTAGCCCAACACAGTAGTGCATTTGTCAGAAGTTGGGCTAAAGCCCAGAGGATAAATGATACTTCATTACCCCGCTCTTGCCAAAGGCATCCATTCGGAAAAGAGCAGGGCAATTATAAAGCCTTAACTAAATGACATTGCCCTTCAGGGGATGGGGGCGGCCTAATTTTGTAAGCCCTTAATTGTTATTTTAGGACCTTCTTTGCAGGGGTAAGAAAATTCTGATCGCATTTTCTTTTGATTGCTGATGGTTGCGTAAAATTCATCCAGAAATTTGGTTGTTGATTTCACATATCGTGCATCAAGAAAAGTATTTGTTGTATAGAGCTTGTACACATCATCTTTCAGGCGTATAAAAGTGGCAACTACTTCATCCATTGTTTTCCAATCTGTAATACAATACCCCCTGAAGCGCCTTTCCTGCGTGGAACTTAAAGCTAATTGTTCCGGTGGCATTGCATACGGTGCATTTACTATACCTGCATGATCAAAATCATAAGGCACTACTGAGGGAATGCTTAATGAGTCAAAAGCGATGATCCTTATATTATGCAAATACGGTACTGACCAATCTGTATTTCCAATCATGTATTGGAAGACGGCCATTTTTAAAAAAGTTTCCGTTTCGGTGCTTTCACCTAATATTTGTTTTCTATTAATGATTTTTGTTTTATTTCTCTTTGCCATTTGTTCGTCTTCTTCAATCAGGAAGCTATAAAAAACCGTTTCTCTTTTCTTTTGTGTATCATAAAAATTTACTTTTACTAACCTTGCCTTGAAACTTTTTGGTGTAATAAGATTGTATAATTTATAAACCAGGTATTCCCTGAAAATATATTCTTCTTCGCGGCAGGGTGTAACCAATTTTAGTTTGTCCTGGCCCTCGAATAAAGAGCCCTTATTGGTGATTGATTGAAAATTTAGCAGGATGGGAGGATAAGTGCAATTTTCCCTATCACGGCGGAAATTCCCACGGGTCCTGGCTTTTAACGTAATTGATACATCTTTTCCCTCATTATTTTTATAGCCAAGCACCAATGGATGATATTGTGGAGCATCTCCTCTATCGTTAAATAATTGCCGAATATTACCGGAAAGCCTTATTTCCAGCACTTCATCACTATCAAACACATTATTGGAAGAAGCTGGTTGAGCAGTAATATTTACCATTTGTTTGGGCGGTGAAATATAACCTGCCTGCAGGAAGAAGAAACACCAGACGAAAGGTATGGCGTATGGTAAAAAAAATTTCACAGTTAAAGTTTTGGACTATCAAGGTACAAAAACACGGTGATAGTAACATATTTTTAGTTGTAAAAACACTCCAAAAGAATTTGCTCAAATACCAGCAAAACATTCTGTATTTTTTTTGTATCATCCAAAAGTTCGCCTACTGAATAGTTACCGTATATTTTTTATATTTAGAGGCCACTATTTTCTGCATCTAAAATCTTCTGTTATGAGCCTCCACCTGCGGCAACAAATACCTGCCATTTTTTATGTTCATTATTCACAGTAATTATTGCCTGCAACCAACCGGCAACAAAAGATAAACCGGCGGCAGAAAATCTATCTGCCTTTCCGCCGCTGTCACCCTGCACCGCCACCAACCCTCCCGTGCTGCCGCAAAAATGGATTTCCACCGCCTTGCTTTCGCCGTTTGATGGCAGCACCATGTACCTCGCACTTATCACTTACGATAACTCACTAAATGCCATGCGAACGATAATTGCTGACTATGAAGGAGGCTTTGCGGATTTAATTACCATCAACGACAGTACGTGGCTGATTGATTTGAATAATGATTGCCTGCAGCCGGTAGCTGCGGGTAAGTGGCGTGTGCCCGCACCCGACTGGATAAACAATACCGACCATAATTTGCGCCGGCACCAAACCCATACTGGGTTTGCTTATCAGACTATTTTTTTACAGGCACCACGCATGTAAAACCAAAAAGGTCTTTCAGTTACCGGTATTTTAAAAGGATAGAATATCTAAATATAAAGATTGCCGGGGATACGACCAACCTGTTGCAATAGCCAAAGTATAGTAGTGATTCACTACAAGATAATAGTTACCCCTCACCTATTTTTTCTGTGGCAAAATTGTTTTTGATATACTCATTAAAAAAAGAACCCGCCGACCCTTCAGATTCAATAAATAATTGAAAAGTTTTCCAAAGCCCTGCCGGCACATCATAATAACGGTAAACATTCCCGGTGCGGAAAGTTATATCAAGACTCTTTTCTTTATCATTGTACTCAGCCTTACTCATTGTATTTGATTTAGTAGTGAATAGTGGCTTTGACATAGTATCATTACTAATGCTCCTAATAATTTTGTCGCATTGTTTATTACACGAATCCATTATTGCAATATGTCAATTCGTGTAATTCGATTGAATTCGTGTTATCATGATTTTAATTAGCGCAATCACTCGGCGGCGGACAGATAAAACCAATATCAAAATAAATAAATTCATCATCAAACAATCCATATTCATTGTCCACTTTTATATAACCGAAGGCAAGCATGGAAAGTAAAAATTTTTGAAAGCCATTAGTTGCACCTGTTAGTTGAGCGGCTGCTCTCCGGGGAATCTTGATGATCAACGTTTGACGGTTTATAATTTTATGTTTATCCATTCTTGCAAGAGAGGGACGCTTATGAAAATAAATGGTAGTGTCTTCCGGCCTTATCACGGCTAATAAAAATTGAACATTCTCAACATTATTTTCAGCGCAAATATCAACTATGGCTTTTAGTTTCTCAACGGGAATAAAAATGGTTGGTGTAATATTACGCGGGTCTTTTTCAAAATGATTCCGGTACTTTTCAAGCCGGTTGCTTGCTGAATGAGAGCTCAATGTATCCCTGCTCCAGTCAAATTTTTTTTTCTGTCCGAAGCTTGTAGGTGCGCTAATAATAAGGAGCAGGCATAGAGCAGAAATTTTGAAAAATACATTCCAATTTATCATAGCAGTAGTTTTTGTTGCTTAGTGGTATATTAAATTTACATATATAAAAAAATTTAGCAGATTTTTTTATTGGATAGATGTTCTTTGTAGCAAGTACCATTCTCAAAAGAAGGGTAAGCTGGAATGATTTTCATTAAGTTTTTATATTAACTCCTTATGTTTAGACAATTAACCAGCAGGGTAAAAAAATTTTGGGCAGGATTAGCATTGCTTTCAGTGGAAATGATAGCCGTATTAACCGTTTTTTTTGCATCAATTTTGGCTTTCATTTTCATTACACGGCGGATATTTCTTTTGCGCAACGAAGATTTAGACAACAAAGTGTTTGATTTTCTAAAACCCTATATTAATGATACGAACACGGGTCTCATGAATTTCATTACTTTTTTTGGTAAACATGAATTCCTGATTCCAGCCAACCTGCTATTGATAGCCTATTACTTGTTTTTAAAAAAACATAAATGGTATTCTATTAAAATACCCGCGATTGCCATTAGCAGTCTTTTATTAATGTTTGGACTCAAGCAGCTTTTTGCACGCCAGCGGCCGGTTGGTCAGTTATTGGAGGAAGCAAAAAATTTCAGTTTTCCCAGCGGACACGCCCTAATGAGCGTTACTTTTTATGGATTGCTGGCGTACATTACCTGGCATACAGTAAAAAATAAAACTGCTAGGTGGATCATTATTGTTTTACTGATAGCCTGGATTATTTTAATAGGTGTTAGCCGTTTGTATTTACGACGTCATTATTATAGTGATGTCGCTGCAGGTTTTGCAATGGGATTTTTATGGCTTGTTATTTCATTGAAAGTTATCCGGCTGATTGAAAAGAAAGGGATGCAGAAAATTGATCCGGTGGTACAGCAACCTGCCATGCCTGCTAAATCAAGTTAATGCGTTACACCTACATTAGTACTATCCTTTGGCAGCCTGGTTGTATCGTTTATGATCGCAGAAGAATCAATACTCTTCATGCTCGTGTCTGACGTAGCCTTCCCCTTGGTTGATGCATCATTTGCACAACTGCTTATTACCATAAGCGTCAGTATTAAATAAAATAATTTCATGTTATACACCCTGCAAGATTTCTGCCACATCTCAATTTTTTGCACAGTTAATAATGGTTAAGATATAGAGCAGCGGTACAAAAAGAAATTCTGTACTTATGTAATTTCCTAAAAATTATAATTATGAAACTGAAACAACCTTTGCTTTTAGTAAGCCTTTCCTTATTTTCTATACTATCATTTGGACAAACTGATACAATCGCCAAAAAGAAATACCAGGTGAGCCAGGGCGCAGGCTATGCACAGGCTGTACTGGTAGATAACGTACTTTATATTTCCGGCACAGTTGCTTCCGGCGATATGGCTTCACAGTTAAAAGGCGTTTATTCAAGAATTGAAGGGACATTGAAGGCTTATGGCGCCAGCTTTCAAAATGTAGTAAAGGAAAATTTGTATACAACTGATATAGAGGCAGTGAAATCACATAATGAAACACGTAAGACTTTTTACAAAGGCGACTATCCCGCAGCTACATGGGTACAGA
>JALZIY010000174.1 GCA_030860085.1 Bacteroidota bacterium
GGATATACAGAAATTCGATTTCTTTGAGCCAACGCTTTTTCAGTATTTTTTTCTGATCTTGATACAGTTTGTTCTTGTTTTACTTCTGGTTGCTTCGCCTCTTCTTTATTTCTTTTTTTCTTTGCAAAAGCAAGATTGCCATTTGCAAGGTCAGAAGCATTGTACACAGAGCTTCCGGTTGAAATTTTTTCTGCCTCTAATGTGTTAAGGTCAAATTTATAATATCCTTCAGTAGAATTTGAACTGCATACAATTACCTTACTCCCTTCTTCTACCATAGCACCATTAGTGCTAAAACCTTTAGGTAATCCCTTAATGAGTCCTTTATAAGTAGCTACCTTGCTGCCTATATCAATTTTAAATACTCTGCGATTGGCAGTAATAACATACATATCTCCTGATTTATCTGCTATCATATCTCCACCATAACCATTTGCACTATGAATGGAATTATTACCATTTGCCGCATCATCTGTTAATGAACCTAAGTCGGTTATGGTTGCATTTTTATTGGTGGTGAAGCGAATTAGATGAGAGCCATTATTAGTAAGTGCATAGCCATTGCCATCCGCACCAATTACCATCCGCGTAATTTGATTTGGCACATCTCCAGGACTTGTCAAAGCACCGAACTGATCATCTTCAAAATAATATATTTTAGGCGTTTTTGCTTTTAGATCGATATAGCGTAATTGATTAATACCCATTGGTGTGTAATACAATCTTTCATGCTTTTTATCGTAAGCACATGCAGCAGAGTTAGTGGCAAAAGGCTTATCAGAAAGTACTTTTGAGCGGGTTGATATTAAGTGGGCAGCCATTATTTTTTTTTCTCTTGCTATGTGACCATCTATATCTTGTACAGCAGGACGTAAATGGTTTGTAATTTCTTTGCGGGTAGGTTGTAAATAATTAGTTATTTCTTTTTTTGTAATTGCCTTTCCGGTCCGGGCATTCAGTATTTCAATCTCTTGTTTGCCCTGGTAAATGGTTTGCATTTCTTCACCGCTGGTAATATCAATTAACCTTACTTCTGTCCAATTGTTCTGACCTTTTTGAACACCGGTAATAGCGTAAGCTGTAATTTTTTGTGCCTTTTTTTGTGCTTGAATTGTGGTAATAAAAGAAGCAATTACAAGTGTGAGTAAAATTTTTTGTTTCATGTTGATTGGGTTTTGTTCTATTAAATTACGATAAGTTTCGTTGAACGATAAAATTTATTATTATTGATAGGGCCTTTTTTTATACGGATGGTAATTTTATCTTCTAAAATCTAAAAAATCAGGATGAAAGGTGTTACTCTAATTATGGATTATTGGGGCGTTTGTGGTTTTGGCGAGCTTTCCAGGTTAACTCTTGTACCTTGTCCGCTGGCAATAAGCCACCGGCTATTTTCCTTTATACATACTTCAATACGTTGTACATCGTTTTCAGTTTCATTGCCATCTGGTGCTTTTACTTTAGCATGCAAACGCCGGTTCACGATGGCGATGGTTGGCGAAACCCTGATAGTAGCTGTATTTATATCATGACCTGTTAACGCAGTTATACCAACTCCGGGCTTAGTATGGTAACTGATATAATTATTTTTTGTAAATACTTCGCCGGTTGGAATAACGCCAACAAAGCCTGTCGTTAATATTTGGTTCAATTTATTTGAATCCTTACGTACAATTGCGTTATCTAATTGAACGATCAATTCCCATACTTTCTCTTTATCACTTTGCGATAAAAGATTCAGAGGAGTAATGATCAAACATATTAGAAATATGTAAAAAGATTTCATATTAAAATTTTAATAGAAGGTACAAAATGTTTGTAATAAATACACTCCTCGTGGCTCATCCTGATATTAAATTGTCGAATTCAATGTAGCAAATAAATTATTAGAATCTTAATAACCAATTTACGCCGAGCCCAATAAACAAAGCAAAGGTGAAACTTATAAAAGTGCCGATGAGTACATATTCAGTATGCTTTCGCGAGTTGAAAGAAGACGCTGGTCTTGTAGGAATTCTTGGTGGTTCTGGTTTGTCAATCAAACGCAATATGGATTTAGCCGCTACCAGGAAACCTATGGCAGTGTATTGTTCAATGAAAATAAATGTGATTATTAGTACCCTTTCTAAAAAGCCAATCCAAAATCCGGCGTTCTTTAAACCAACTTCATTTTTCTCCAATTCAGTGGCCCATTTATCTGTTAAGATGCGTACAAGGTAACTCACTGGTCCTGCTGCAATCGCAAATGCCAAAATACGAAGTACAAATTGGTAACTGGTTGTTATATCACCAATAAGAAGCGCTATTTTTTGCCACCCATTAATGATCCATAGCCAGGCAATGAAAATGATTATTATATGCAGCAACTGGTCCCCAACAAACAGCCATAAATTAGCTCTATTATTTTTAGCTTCATATCTTTTGCCTATCCATATTTTAAGCACATCGATTATTGCATGTGTACCGCCGATGAGGATAATTTGTTTCCAATAACTATTGTTGAAAACAAACAACCATGATATTACTGTTACCAGTGTTACATGCCACCACAGGTAAGATGACCGGAGCAGGTTTTTTTTCTTTTGTTGTACACCTGCGCTTGATTGCAGAAAGAAATCTACGATACAATGAGCTATCAATAGCCTTATCAAGATGCTTGCTTCACCGTATGTAAAATGAGTTTCCATTAGTTCCACTCTTTAATTGTTTTTTCAAAATACAACAACAGTTTTTCTATGGCAAACCATTGGGCTGTTCTTATTCGCTGGTTTACGGCAGGCTGCGAAATTTTAATGGTCTTGCTGATTTCATCTTCTTTATGATTCTGCAATTTATACAAAACAGTTTCTGCCTGGTTGTTAGTCCACTTTTGCAACACTGCATCTAACAAAAGAATGGTTGGTTCAATAGATTGGTTAAAGGCTTCGTTGTATGTTTTAAGCGCCATCCTGTAAGCTGCTTTTTTTAGGCTTTCCAGGTCCTCGCCTGCCAGCCGGAAAGCTTCTCCATCAGAATGGGCAAGGTTTTTTTTATTGTAGAAATCAATTTGCCCAATGCCAATTGATAACCTGATATCCTGTTTGCCGGGAAAAAATCCTCTTGGAATTGTGTTGATTTTTTCCTTTTTGCTGTTATCTTTTTGGTCCTCTAGTGTAATATAAGATTTAATAAAAGCTCTTATCATGATAGCTACACGAAGTACATTTTCTTTCTCCCGCTGCACACATTGAAAGCTGTCACCCCTGAACAATTCATACTCATTGATCCATTTTTCTTTTTTGAGTGTGGCTAAGAATTTTTTTAGATCACTGTAAAGCAGTTCCCTGCTTTCTGGTCCGATTTCTCTTGATTCAACAATATCTCCTGTAATAACTCCAATATTTTCCATAGCAATAATTTCTTTTTTGACTTCTAATATAAGGCTATACACTTATAATATCGAAATATAAGGCTGTAGACTTATAATGCTGCAATATAAGGCTGTAGGCTTATAACGTTAAAACATAAGGCTATAGACTTATAAACGTAAAGGCTGCAGATTTACACGAGCAATCTTGAATAGCGAAAAAAGTTCGCATCAACCCCACAGGTAAATTTTAGCAGCGATCTTTTGCCTATCGATAGTTATCATTGGAAAATCGATAGAACTAAACAATGCAAAATGGCCAGTTGTGTTTATTTTTAACCATGTTTGCTGCTACGCCTATTCCATATGACCTAACGGCTTCGTTTTCAAAAATTGTTTTGCATTACCTCGGGCAAAAAAAAGAATTAACGCCTTACTTTTCATTCCCGCCTTCGGTAAATGGCATTGAGCAAGCTGTTCAACAAAAGCAGCAACAGAAGGTAGATCGCAATTCCCTGGTTGAAGTGTTACAGCAACAATATGCTGCTATTGACAGGACCGATGCAGTCATTAAAAATATAAACGCACTTCAATCTTCCAATACATTTACAGTGTGCACAGCGCATCAGCCCAACCTGTTTACAGGCCCGCTGTATTTTATTTATAAAATTTTGCATGCTATAAAATTGACGGATTATTTAAAAGAGCAATTGCCTTCCTTCCATTTTGTCCCTGTGTTTTATATGGGATCTGAAGATGCGGACTTTGAGGAATTAAATCATTTTACGGCTGCAGGAAAGAAATATGAATGGACGACTGATCAAAAGGGCGCCGTAGGCCGTATGGTTATTGATAAAAAACTAATTAACCTAATTGATGAATTGGCCCTGCAGATAGGAGTGGAACCGCATGGGATTGAGTTTGTTAATTTGCTGCGTGAATCTTACCAGGATAGCGATACCATTCAATCGGCTGCTTTAAAAATGGTAAATCGATTGTTTGGAAGTTACGGGCTCGTAGTGCTGATTGCCGATGATGCACGATTGAAAAAGAGTATGATCCCCGTTTTTGAAGATGATCTTTTTAAAGAAAAGCCATCAACGATCGTAGAAGCTACATGCAAAAGATTAAGTGAGTATTATAATGTGCAAGCTCATCCCAGGAATATAAATTTGTTTTATTTAAAGAATGACATTCGTGAACGTATTATCAAGACCGGTAATGCTTTTGCCGTTTACAATACGGATATAGGGTTTACAGAACAGGAATTAAAATCAGAACTGCA
>JALZIY010000181.1 GCA_030860085.1 Bacteroidota bacterium
CAGGAAACTGGGGTAGTATACCTATGACGCCGCATCCTGATATTTCTGAAGCTGACGCAAAAACAATGATGAAATACATTCTGTCTTTAAAATAATAATAATGCAAAAAAAATTTATATACCTCTTAAGTAGTGCTGTGATGATCATTGCCTGCAATTCTACTAAAACAACTCCTATGGACACATCAATGAATGTGGATTCGTCAATGAATATGAATGTAAATGTGTTAACCACAGAAGAAAAAAATGATGGCTGGCAATTGTTGTTTGATGGCAAAACAACAAACGGATGGCATACCTACGGAAAAGAAACAACAGGCAGTGCATGGAAAATAGAAGACGGCACGCTGCGTTTAGATGCAGATGCAAAAAAGAACTCACAGGCTGAAGGGGGTGATATGGTTACGAACGGTGAGTATGAAAACTTTCATCTGAAATTAGACTGGAGGATTTCACCTAATGGCAACAGCGGAATTATGTTTTATGTAAATGAAGATGCCGCAAAATATGAAAATACCTATAATACCGGCCCTGAAATGCAGGTGCTTGACAATGCTGGGCATCCCGATGCTAAAATAACAAAACATCGTGCCGGAGACCTGTATGATCTGATCTCTGTTTCAAAAGAAACGGTAAAACCGGTCGGGGAATGGAATACAGCTGAGATCATTGCTGATAAAGGTAATCTGCGTTTTAACTTAAATGGAGAACAGGTAGTTAATACAACCATGTGGGATGATGCCTGGCGTACAATGTTAGCCAATTCTAAATTTAAAGACATGCAAGGTTTTGGAACCTATAAAAAAGGAAAGATCGCACTACAGGATCATGGTGATAATGTATGGTATCGAAATATTAAGATCAGGAAGTTGTAGTGAAAATTTCTTTTAACTTTTTCTCTTTCAGAAATAAAATTCAAGTCGCCTGGTCAGCGACTTTTTTATTGAGTTTATGTTTTTACCAACAAGTCTTTTGCCTGCAAACCTCCATGCATTCTATAAAGCATTACTAAAATAAAATCTGTCAATGAGGATATCAAAATCAAAAAACAAAGAATAGCGTTTTTAGTGAAAACGACAGGGCGGATAAAAATCAATGGTTTTTAATATTTTTAAGTAATGACGGGAAAGCAGATCAAAGAATATTTAGAAGGCTTTGGCATCACACCTTCGTCTGTGGTGCATCGAAGTGAAGAAATTGTAGTTTTGCGTTTTAACTACAATAACGAGATCATTGAAGTTATAAAATCCTTCAAAGGGAAATGGAGTAAAACGCACAAGCTGGTATCTGCCAAAATCAAAAAGCCTGCTGGTGAGATTTATAAAAGCTCTTGCTGAAAAGAAAGGTATTGACATAGAACAAAAAGAAATAAAAGAACTGGTGCGGGTGCTGGAATTAAAAAGTTACAGCGCCAATACCATCAGAAGTTACAGAGGGGCATTTTCTATTTTCCTTGATCATTTTTATCCACGAAATATTGCCAGCCTTTCAAAGAGAGAAATCGAGGATTACCTTTTATGGCTGGCAAAAGAAAAAAAATATAGCGAAACGGCCATACACACTGCTGTAAATGCTATTAAATTTTACCTGGAGCAGGTTATAAAAAAGCATAAAGAATACTATGAAATGCAGCGGCCCAAAAAACCCATTAAAAGCCCGGCAGTATTTTCAGAAAATGAAATTGAAAAGATAATTAATGCCATAACCAATGAAAAACACAGGGCAATGATCATGATTGGTTATGCAGCCGGGCTTAGGGTGAGTGAGATAGTAAACCTGCATGTTACAGATATTGATAGTCAACGAATGCAAATACACATAAGGAATGCAAAGGGAAAAAAAGACAGGGAAGTAATTTTAAGTGAAACGCTTGTAGAAGTGTTGCGCAATTATTATAAAGCCTATAAGCCAAGGGTATTTTTATTTGAAGGGCAAAGCAAGGGCGCTTATACCAGCAGAAGTATTAATTCAATTATTCAAGCCGCAAAGCAAAAAGCGGGGGTGAAAAAGGAAAGGAAGTGTCCATGCATTACGACACAGTTTTGCCACTCATTTGCTGGAAGGTGGCACTGACGTCAGCATTATTCAAAAGTTATTGGGCCATAATGATATAAAAATAACTTTGCGTTATACCCACGTAAGCAATGTAACACTAAGCAAAATAGTTAGCCCTCTTGATAAGCTAAACCTGAAAAGATGAGTCCAAAAAGAGAACTTCCGAATTTGTCCCGAATTACTTCCCAAACTGCTTGTACCGTATTGATTGAGTTTAGTTTATGAAATTAGGAAAAAGAGGAAAAACTTCTGATATTTACGAGTTACATACCATTTTATGGGTCGTTTCATTTTCATTATTGTTTTTAGTTTGACACTTACTGTTACTCATGGACAGACCTATAACTTTAGGACAAAAGATGAAGTTGTTAAGGTGACAATGAACCGAGCAATAATCAATGCGGACAAGCTCATTCAAACAGCTATTCCGATTGACGTTTTTAAAAAGCATTTTCAGTTTAACTCTTACCAAAGTCGGCTACGCAATGACACTTCATTCCATTTAGTGACATTTGACGACAGCATTAACTTTATTCCTAACAAATATGAAGTCATGTATGCTGTAATTATTGACGGAGACACCCTAACAGACCAATTTGAAATTCCTATTGACAGCTTAGGCACCGTAGACGTTGATACAACGCAGTTTCACTATATATGGGACGACATAAAAGCTTACAATAAACTTCTGACAGGACAATACAAATT
>JALZIY010000184.1 GCA_030860085.1 Bacteroidota bacterium
CTTCTTTTTTTTCTGAAGCACAAAAACTTCCAACCATAGAAGAAAAAACAGCCGGTCTTAAAAAACAGGAAGGCTTTATAAAGTTTTATTGGGATGAAAATGCCGGAAAATTATGGCTGGAAATAAATAAAATTGATAGCGAATTTTTGTATGTCACTTCTCTCCCATCCGCTCTTGGCTCTAATGATATTGGATTGGATAGGGGCCTGTTGGGAGATACAAAAATCGTAAGGTTTAACCGCGTAGGCAGAAAGCTTTTATTGGTGCAACCCAATTATGACTACCGTGCAGTTACTCCGAATAAAGCAGAGAAACGTGCAGTTGAACAATCTTTTGCCCAATCAACTATCTGGGGTTTTACCATTGAAGCGGAAAGCAAAGGACATGTATTAATTGATGCTACCGATTTTTTATTAAGAGATGCAATGAAAGTTGGCAACCGTATCAAAACCATGCGACAGGGAAATTATACATTTGATAAAACAAGGTCAGCTATTTACTTACCGCAAACCAAAAACTTTCCACTCAATTCTGAATTAGAAGCAACCATTACCTTAGTAAATAATGATGGTGAAGTAGGAAATTTTGTACAATCCGTAACACCTTCAACTGAAGCCATTACGCTTCGCATCCATCATTCATTTGTACAATTGCCGGATAATGATTATCAACCACGGATTTTTGATATACGGTCTGGATTTATTCCTATTTCTTATTTTGATTATAGCACACCGGTTTCTGAACCCATAGAAAAACACTTTATCATACGGCACCGCCTAAAAAAGAAAGACCCGGCTGCGATAAAAAGTGAGGCCATAAAACCAATTGTTTATTACCTGGATAATGGTACGCCGGAACCTATTCGGTCTGCTTTATTGGAAGGAGCCCGCTGGTGGAACGAGGCGTTTGAAGCAGCAGGATTTATTAATGCATTCCAGGTTAAGATTTTGCCCGATACTGCAGACCCAATGGACATTCGGAATAATATGATCAATTGGGTGCATCGATCTACGAGGGGATGGTCGTATGGCGCCTCTGTCGTTGACCCCCGGACCGGAGAAATTATTAAAGGGAATGTATCATTAGGCTCATTGAGGGTTCGGCAGGACTACCTGATTGCGCAAGGTTTGTTGGCTCCTTTTGAAAACGGAATGCCTGCAGATGATAAAATGTTGAAAATGGCGTTACATCGGTTACAACAATTATCAGCACATGAAGTGGGCCATACTATTGGTTTAATGCATAATTATGCGGCAAGTGTTTCTAACCGCGCAAGTGTAATGGATTACCCGCCACCTGCAGCAACAATCAATACACAAGGAGAAATTAATATCAGCGATGCCTATGCAACCGGCATCGGCGATTGGGACAAGATCAGTATTACTTATGGTTATACAGAATATGCATCAGCAAAAGATGAAAAAGCTGCTTTTGAAAAAATACTTTCAGACGCTAACAAAAATGGGTTTCAGTTTATTGCTGACAGAGATGCCCGTGCCGCCAGCGGCCTTCACCCTTATGCACACCTTTGGGATAATGGAAAGAACGCTATTGACGAACTAAAAAATGTAATGGCTGTTCGTGAAAAGGCCTTATCAAAATTTGGCGCAAAGAATATACGCCCCGGTACGCCAATGGCCTTGTTGGAAGATGTGCTTGTGCCGGTTTATCTTTTTCACCGTTACCAGGTAGAAGCCGTAACCAAATTAATTGGCGGATTAAATTATACTTATGCTTTGCGGGGAGATAAACAATTAATTACACAGGCACTGCCCAAAAATGAACAATTGAAAGCATTACAGGCAGTTGTAAATTGTATAGATCCTAAGGTATTAATGCTGCCTGAAAGTATTTCAAATTTAATTCCTCCACGTCCTGCGGGTTATAATTTTACAAAAGAATTATTTAAGAAAAGAACGGGGCTTGCATTTGATATTTTATCTCCTGCCGAAACAGCTACAGACTTACCGATTTCTTTTTTAATGAATACAGAAAGATTGAACCGTATGGCGGTTTACAAATTTCAAAATGATGGATTAGGTTTAAATGAAATGCTGGAATTTTTGATTAATAAAACCTGGCGATCCGTTCACCGCCCGGGAATAGAAGGTTTAATACAAATGCAAACCGAACAGATATTTCTTACTTATTTGTTGTCGACAAGTATTGATGATAATGCATCCTTTCTGACAAAATCTATTTTACAAAAAACCATTAGCGATTTAAAAGCTTTTGCGGAGAGCAAAAAGAAAACATCCACAGATGAAATTTATGCAGGCCATTTACTTTTAACTTTAGAACGAATAAAAACACCGGAAAAAGCAAAGCCAACGATGCATGCCATTATTC
>JALZIY010000191.1 GCA_030860085.1 Bacteroidota bacterium
AAGGTATGGTTGCATATACATAACCCAATTCATCCATGTGGGCATCGCTAACTCCAATCGCCTTTAATTCATTTACTAAAAGGAGTGATAGATCTTTCTGTTTTTCAGTGCTGGGGTGAGTGAGAGAAAGCGGATCGCTTTGCGTGTCTATTTGCACATAACGCATAAAACGCTCTGCCGCTGTGAAATGATAGTTAGAAAACATGGATCAAAAATAAGACCCCTTGCCAACGCAGGAATCGATTCATTCATATAATTTTCTTAAGCAGAAAACGACGTCTGAAGAATGCCTAATTCATCGGGTGCATTCCAAATTGTCGCAAGCTTCAATTCGCAGAAGCCCCCATCCCCTAAAGGGGAGCACGAGCTTGAAGGTATTAAATTCCCCTTCAGGGGATAGGGGCAAAAGCGACAATTTGGAATGCACCCGATTCATCTCATTTGACTTAACATTAGTACCTTAACATTAACCAAAACAACATGCAATGAAAAAAACAATCATTGCCGCAATTGTAGGCGGCATCATCATTTTCATCTGGCAATTTTTATCATGGAGCGTTATTAACTTGCACCGCCCGGCTCAACAGTACACACCCAAGCAAGACGCCATCATGAATTTTCTCAATGAGCAACAATTAGAAGAGGGTGGATATTTTATGCCTGGTTATGCGGAGAACACAAGCATGGATGAAATGAAGCAATATGTGAAAGACGCAGAAGGAAAACCCTGGGCAACCATTCAATATCATAAGGCCTTCAATACAAATATGGTGATGAATATGGTAAGAGGATTACTGGTTAACATTATTACAGTATTTCTTTTATGCTGGATATTAGTGCGCATGGCCTCTCCTTCTTTTGGCAGGATATTAACCGCATCTTTATTTACAGGAATTATTGTTTTTTTGAATGCTCCTTATACCAATTTTATTTGGTATGAAGGCTTTGACATTTGGGCGCATTTAGCAGATGCTGTTATCAGTTGGGGAGCCTGTGGCTTATGGCTGGCCTGGTGGTTAAGAAGAAATAGTTCTAATGTAAGTAGTCTTAAAATGAACGACAAAGCCTCTACTATGCCATAGAATGGAAATCTTTAAAAAAAAAATCGCCCTTGGTGGCGATTTTATACTTATTGGTTAAGGCATGGTAATTATCAATTATCTGCAATGATTTTTTGTTCCTGGAGTATTAGTTTTTTGCTTGCTGGAAATGTTATTCTTTTTTATAATCTGGCTAACCTAACACATTCTCATTTATTTTTAATGATTGAATAAAAAATGAAAGCAATGAGATCATTTAAAACGTTTTCTTTCTTTACTACAGCTATTTTATTGATAGCCAGTAGCTGTGCTGCACAAAAAAAAGGTACAATGAACGATCAACAAGGCATTAATAAAAACATCAAAGAAATACTACCCGCAGCAGAACGTCTTGAACTATACCTCCCTTTATTAAAAGGCAAAAAACTTGCTGTTTTTGCAAACCAAACTTCAATGGTCGGCGATAAACACCTGGTGGATGTACTACAGCAATCAGGAATACCCATAAAAGTAATTTTCGGTCCTGAACACGGTTTTAGAGGAACTGCTGATGCAGGAGAAAAAGTTGAAAATGTGATTGATAAAGCAACAGGAGTTCCGGTGGTTTCACTTTATGGTAAAAAAAGAAAACCTTCCAAAGAAGATTTGCAAGATGTAGACGTGATGTTGTTTGATATACAGGACGTCGGTGTCCGGTTTTATACATACATTTCTTCTTTACAGGAATATATGGAAACGGCTATTGAATTTAATCTTCCCTTGATTGTTCTTGACAGGCCAAATCCTAACGGCCATTATGTAGATGGTCCTGTGCTTGAACCAAAATTTAAATCCTTTGTTGGTATGCAACCGGTGCCAATTGTATATGGAATGACCGTTGGCGAATATGCAAAAATGTTGTTAGGTGAAGGTTGGCTAAGCAAAGAAGCAATGGATGCCTACACAAAAAATGTGATGGCGGCTATCTATCCCCCGGGTGCAAAATATTTTGGATTAACCATTATTCCTTGTGGTAATTACACTCATAAAAGCAAATATGTTTTACCTGTAAAGCCGTCTCCAAATCTTCCTGATATTGGTTCTATTTATTGGTATCCATCAACCTGTTTTTTTGAAGGAACGGTGTTAAGTGAAGGTCGCGGAACAGACAAACCATTCCAGGTATTCGGGCATCCATCTTTGCCTAAAGATCTTTACAGTTTTACGCCGACTTCAAGAGAGGGAGCAAAAGAACCTAAGTTGAAAGATCAGCTTTGTTATGGCTGGAATATAAGCGGTACACCGGAAGAAATATTAAAAAAGATTGACAATAAAATCCAATTATCCTGGTTAACTAATGCTTATAAATTGTTCCCTGATAAAAGCAATTTCTTTATTTCTTCAAAAAAAGAGAAGCTGGAAGAAACCGACTATTTCTTTAATAAACTAGCCGGTAACGCAAAGCTAATGCAGCAGGTAAAAAATGGAGTAGCAGAAAAAGACATCCGTAAAACATGGGAGCCGAAGCTGAATGAATTTAAAAAGACCAGGAAAAAATATTTGCTGTATGCAGATTTTGAATAAAAGTTGATTGGCTAATTAAGTTGAAAGGTTCACTTTTCAACCACTAATCAGCCAATCAGTTTCTAAACCTTTCAAAATTGAACCATAAATATCTCCGCATCATTTTCATGGGAACGCCAGATTTTGCTATTGCATCTTTAGATGCATTAGTTAATGATGGCTGTAACATTGTTGGAGTAATTACTTCACCCGATAGACCAGCAGGTCGTGGGATGAAATTACAACCAAGCGTGGTAAAACAATATGCTGTTGACAAAAAACTAAATGTATTGCAACCAGAAAAATTAAAAAATCCTGAATTTATACAAGAGCTAAAAGCCTTACATGCTGATTTGCAAATTGTAGTTGCGTTTCGAATGTTACCTGAAGTGGTTTGGAACATGCCGTTGATGGGTACTATCAATGTTCATGGTTCATTATTACCACAATACCGTGGTGCAGCACCTATCAACTGGGTCATCATTAATGGCGAAAGTGAAACAGGCGTAACCACTTTTAAATTGAAGCACGAGATAGATACAGGTGATATTCTATTACAGGAAAAGGTGTCTATCGGTGAAAGAGAAACCGCTGGAGAACTGCACGATAAAATGAAGGAAATGGGTGCTGCTTTATTAGTAAAAACAATTAAAGGATTGGCTAACGGTATGCTCAAAGAAACGCCTCAACCAGAAATCAGAAATCAGAAATTAGAAATCGGAGATCAGAACACCCATTCACCACTCACCATTCACTATTCATCACTAAAGTATGCTCCAAAAATCACCACAGAAACATGCAGAATTGATTGGAACAAACCCGTTACAGAGGTTTATAACCTGGTCCGCGGACTTTCCCCGTATCCTGCTGCATTTACAGAACTTAATGGAAAAAAATTAAAAGTATTTTCAGCAGAAAAAGAAATGGCAAAACCTGTGGTACTCCCAGGCGATTATCAAACAGATGGTAAAACTTTTTTAAAATATGCGTGCCTGGATGGTTTCCTTCAAATTAAAGAACTCCAGTTAGAAGGGAAAAAAAGAATGTTCGTTAAAGAATTTTTGAGAGGTTTTAGAATAATAGAATAACATTAGTAAAAGCAAATGTCTGCTGTTGGAAAAGAGCCTGTGGCTCTTTTATTCATATACATTTCTCCTGTGTCCGATAATGAGAACATAAACAGTGAGGATGTCATCTTTAATATTATAAATGATACGGTAATCACCAATGCGAACATGGAAACCCGATCTGCTTTTCATTTTTTATAGCCACGCGGTCGTGGGTTAATTGCCAGGTTTTTTAAAGCTTCTACAATGTTTGCAAGGGTTTTATAATGTAAAACTCCCCAGAAGGGGGGGTAAACTTTAATAATTAACTTTTACAATAAATTTCTCCGTGTCATTTATATCCAGCACATTAGCGGCGGCATTGCTGATACGCACATCCAAACCTTTATTTTGATTTATCCCACTCATAGCCCCCAAGACCTTTGCATAAATGGTTTTGTTGTTGGAGGGATTTATAACCTGTACAATCGTTCCAGGATCAACACCATCAATCAAGGCATAATACTTACCATCCTGCCATCCACTTGCTGTTTTAAAAATACTTGCGGTTGCTGTTTGATCTTTATTTGCGCTTTCAGTTTTTGATTGTTGTTCAAACTGCGATTTGAAAAAACCGCCATTACTATTTTTTACAACTGTTTGTGTAGCTGATGGCGTTGTAATTGGTTTGGAAATCTTTTCAGCTTCCGTTTTTTGTTGTACGATAGGCGCTGCCGGTTTTGGCTTTTCCTGCTGCACTACAACTGGCGCTGCTTTAGGAGTGGTGGCAGAAGCCTTTGCCAATTCGGGTGATGTAATGTAACCCACAATTAATCTTTGCCCGTTGGAAATTTCGTCGCTGGCTAAGTGATTCCATTTTCTTAAGTTCGCCATCAAAACTTTATTGTTTTTTGTACTAACACGATACAAACCTTCTTGTTGGCCCACTACATAATAAACAGGTGTGCCGCTATTAGTTGTTTGTGAAAAGTTAGCCGAAGTAAGGGGTATCATAATAGTTTGTCCAATGTTCAACCCATTCTCCATATCCAGATTATTATAGGCTGCAATTTCTTTAGCTGGAGTATTATACAACCGGCCAACTGAATAAAAATTTTCCTTAGCAGCAACTGTATGTTTTACATGCAAGCCTTTTTCTGTACTATGTACTTCATTTTGGGCAAAACCCTTTAATGAGAAAAGGGAGATTAAAAGAATAAATAATAGTTTTTTCATGGTGATATTGATTAGCAACTACAAATATGAAAATTATTTTCCAAAAATGGAATCATTATGCCGTTTTAAAATTCGCAATTCTTTAGGGTAATAATTGTTAATACGGTTAGATAACGAATTTATCCAGCCCAAAGTATAGTTTTTATACGTTACTACCTGCCATCCTTGTTTATTTGGGATAATATGTAAGTCGCTTTTTTGTAAAAATTTTATTGCCTGCTCAAAGGATAGTTCAAGAAACGGAATTTTTAATGAAAGCAACTTGCTTAACGCAAGGCCATGTTGGGGAATTAATTTATCTCGTAACACTTGTCCTATAGCAATACCTGCATGGTATACATTCAGATGCTGTTGCAAAAAAGAGTAATCGTCAAAAAGATTTTCCGGCAAAGCATATATGCTATGATGATTATAAAAAAAAGAATAGCCTTTTTCTGAAATCCATTTGTCTATTACACCCTGCTCCTGCTTACTAACTTGCCCGGCTCTTTTAGTTTTTATTTTCAAGGAGGACGATTCTTCTCTTTTTCTAAAGCAAGCTAAAAAAAATCCTTCGCCTTTTAATTTATCCGGAAAAAACCGATAACCTGCTGCACTTTTTTTTGTAAAGAGGGTCTCTACAATTCCCCATGTCGCATTAATTTTTAATTTTTCATTCTTCATTTTAAATTCTTCAACCAGCCAATCTCCAATTTCTTCATCTTCTTCTTTTGAATAAGAACAGGTAGAATAAATTAACACCCCATCTTTTTTTAATGAAGGCATTACATCAGCCAATATTCTTTGCTGACGTTGGCTGCAAAGCGCAACATTGTTTAAGCTCCATTCTTCTACGGCTTCAGCATCTTTCCTAAATAGTCCACTCCCACTGCAAGGTGCGTCAACAACTATCACATCAAAATAACCTTCAAGCATGGAAAAATGTTTCGGATCATTGTATGTGACAATAACGTTTTCGCAACCCCATTTAGTTATATTCTGCACAAGTACCGGAACACGGTTTTTAATCACTTCATTCGTAATTAACAAACTTTCTTTTGAAATCAAAGATTGAATATGTGTAGATTTTCCACCTGGCGCTCCGCACAAATCAAGTAGTTTCAGCGGTTGTGAAAGATCTACTGTTTGTTGCAGTGCCTGTTCCAAAAACATACTCGAAGCTTCCTGAACATAATAGCAGCCTGCGTGAAAAAGCGGATCAAACGTAAAGGATGGGCGTTGATCAAGATAATAGCCGTATTGAGACCAGGGAACGGCCTCCCCTAAATCCCCTCCGGTGGAGGGGACTTGAGAAGACTCCAATAGTTTGGATGGATTAATTCTAATAGAAGTGATTTGCTCGCCGGAACTATGTACTTTTTCAAATGTTTGTCTGTCAAAACCCTGAATGCCCTCTAACGATTTTATTAAATTCTCTGGAAGTTGCACAAGGCAAAGCTATGAAGGATGAGATTTTATAATTGCTTTATTTCATTGATCAAATCCTGCAACACTTTTTTAGCATCACCAAATAACATCGACGTCTTTGGTTGAAAGAAAAGATCATTTTCAATACCGGCATATCCCGGCTTCATGCTTCGCTTATTAACGATCACCGTTTTTGCAAGTTCCACATCTAATATAGGCATCCCGTAAATGGGTGAAGAAGTATCGGTTTTAGCGGCTGGATTTACAACATCGTTTGCACCTAATATTAATACAACATCTGTTGTAGGAAATTCTTCATTTGCCCCTTCCATTTCCAATAATTTTTCATAACTCACATCGGCTTCTGCCAATAACACATTCATGTGTCCCGGCATACGGCCTGCCACGGGGTGTATTGCATATTTTACTTCCACGCCTTTATCGTTCAATATTTTTTCAAGTTCATGGCAAGCATGCTGCGCTTGTGCTACCGCCAACCCATACCCAGGTACGATCATTACTTTATTAGCATAGGCCATTACAACTGCCGCATCATTTAGATT
>JALZIY010000198.1 GCA_030860085.1 Bacteroidota bacterium
CTGGTCCAGGAAGACGAAAATAAAAGGTTCGAGCTATGCCCTCCGATTAAATAGTATTGTCCTGCGCCCAACATAGTACCGGCAGGAATCGTAACGGACCACCCTGCAGATCCCAGAGAAGTTCCACTATATACCAACACATGACAACCAATATTTATAGTACACCCGCTTTTATTATAAAGCTCTATAAATTCTCCACCACCTCCTGAATCACCTGAAGTAGCACCAATACCGATCTCGTTAATCACTATTTGGCTTTTCCCTATACCAGTTTGTAGCAATAGCAACAATAAAAACGTAAAAGCCTTAAGCCAGGCTTTTTTAGAATGCGAGGTAAATTTGTTTATAAATGTTTCGAAGATTTGAGCCTTGAGAATTGAGTAAGAAAAGAAATGAAAAGTATTAGTAAAAAAACAACCAACTTGGGAACGTAAACGCAAAGCCACTGTTTTAACAGAGCCAACAGATAGAATTATATTTTCTATAGAGTGTGTCACAAATGGATAAACAAATGCTACTAAGGTTAACCGGATTACAAAAGCATTATATAGGATTTGAAAATCAGATCACTCACACATCATGGATATTGACTATCAATAGAAGATCACAGATTAGATATTCACCAGGATTTGATTGGACACAAATAATAATAAAAGGCAGACCTTAGGCAGTTCCTAAACAGGATGAAGAAGAAGAAACAAATATTCTATTCAACTAAAATCTCTTTAAGCACTAATTAAGGTATAAGTCAATGTTTTCATAATACGGGTAACAGTTGTTTTGATTGGTTAGCAGCACAAAATATCATTATTATTCCGATTTTCACGTATATGTAAGAAAAAAAAAGCCTTCCTCTTTTGTAAGTATCTAAATGTTTAAGTGTCAACTAAATAAGCATAATAATTTTTACTACAAATAGATTTCTTCATGCTTTTTAATAGAGTTAAAAAAACTCTCAACTCTAATACGAACTTTTATTTAAAACGTCTATTTTTTACTGAGGGATATTCCTTTTGCTAACTATAAGAGTTACCCTCTAATTTCGCTACTCAAAAGTCACCTTTTAAAGATTTATTTTAATGTTCTCAAAAAGCTGCGCTTTAGCTGGAGAATATACATTCCCGGTACTTGTCTCTTACTATTTTTTTAATGAAACAGTTGAAAGTTCAATAGGGTCATTTGTAATTTTAAATGATGAAGGATGGATCATTACTGCTGCACATGTTATAGACCCTGCCTCACTATGGCAACAACATGCAGTAGAAATTCAAAAATATAATGAAGCCGTAGCTTATATTGAGAGCAATAACCGATTGGATGAAAAAGAAAAAAAGAGGCGGGTAGTTAAATTAAATCCCAATCAAAAATGGATCAAAAGCTTTTCTTACTGGTGGGGGGCAGATAAACACATGATTGACCAATGGCATATTTTAAAAGAAAACGATATTGCTGTGGGCCATATAAAAAACTATGACCCGGCTTTTATTAAAAACTATCCAACTCTTAAAGAGCCTGTTGGGTTACAACATGGTACCAGCTTGTGTAAAATGGGTTTTCCTTTTTACGACGTTAAAGCAGGTTATGATAAGGAAAAGAACACTTTTTCTTTCGGTCCTTCTGTTTTTCCCATACCCCGCTTCCCGCTGGAAGGTATGTTTACAAGGGATATAGCAGCAGGTAAATCTGCAGACGGACAATATGATATTAAATTTTTAGAAACATCGAGTCCTGGTTTACGTGGACAAAGCGGCGGGCCAATTTTTGACAGGGAAGGAAGAATCTGGGCCATCCAATCTCAAACAAGACACTTACCCCTGGGCTTCTCGCCAAAAATTAAATCTGGCAATAAGGAAATAGAAGAAAATCAGTTTCTAAATGTTGCGTGGGGAGCGCATATCGAAACAATTTTAAAATTTTTGGACCAGCATTCTATCAAATATACCTTAGGTTAAAAAAATCAGGAAATAAGCAATAAGCAATGGGCAATGGGAATTGCCCTCAGGCAAATAACCCATCACCTACTGCCATTTGTCTTTTTAAATCAATATCAAAAGCAAATAGTAATTAGATTATAAATATTAACACAGCATAATAGCCCTTTTCTATTTCATTACTCAAGTAATCAAAAAGTTGATCTATAGACACCAACAATAAAAATGGTAAGCGCAAGAAAAATACAGTGAATGCAGAGAATCGTATCACTTCGTTAGCCCCTTTGGAGGAAAATATACAGGTTCATGAAATTAATTACAAAATTTCGCCACTTGTCGTAAACCGATATAAAGATGTTATTTCTTTTTTAAAATATTATTTCATCTATTATAAAACACAATGAAAAAATAGTAAATTTCAAAAAGTTGAAGTAAAAAATGAAAAAGCATTAATTAAATTAAAAACATTCTGTGAGTTTCTGTTTTAAATCAAACAATATAAAAAGATTGATTTTTTTGTCGGTTACCTTTTTTTGCTTTTCATGTAATAAAGAATCTGCTGTTAAAAATGATAAGATTCCAGGTGATTATGAAGAAATGTTCGCTGCACTTAATCTTCAATTTAATGTGACTTATAATTATACTGAAATGATAAATAATAATCTATCAGGTAATAAAGGAACAGTAAAATTTTTGTTAGCGGATACCTCTATGATAGAAACATACAAAGCTAATATTACAAAAGATTATTTTAGACTGGATAGTTTCAAAGCATATTCCTCGAAATTTGAAAGTTTAGGTAGAAATAAGTATAACGTGAATAATTCTTTGTTTATCAATAATGCCTGGCAAAATATATCTTTTGTTAATGGTGTTAGAATGGTAAGTTTTGGAACAACAAATAATGGAAGCTATTATTTTTACCAGTATCTACTATTTGAATAGCACGCATATTTAAATTTACAGCTTTACAGTTCACAAGACATTTTTACACTCGTGATAAATTTACAATCCTTCTGTTCAATAAGAGGCCACTTATTACTATGCTGAAAGCCAAGGCCCATAACTTTTGATCAACAAAAATAGAAGGTGGCACCACCTAGGTACCACCTTTTTAATATAAAACGTAAATGGATTGCGCTTTATTTTGGGCTGCCTGATCAATTTTCGTATTCTTCTTTCTTTTCTTTTGGAATTTAAATTTATAAATGCTGAAACCCCACCACAACATTTTCAAGTTTTTCATCTGATTAGGAAATGCATGTAGACCTTTCTATTACAGCTTTACTTTAAAACCACCATTTATGACAAAACCATCAACAGGTGCATAAATATCCCTGAACACCGGGTTATTAATTGAACCGGTATAAATAGTATCAAACCTTGTTTGCCTGGTATCTGTAAAATTTTCAAAGTTTATAAATAGAGAAAATTTCTCCCACAGCTTTTCTACCATAAAACCCATAACCCAATATGGTTTGCCGGCACTTCCATCATTTAATTTTTGCCCCGATGTATAATAAGCTTCTAACCCTAATTTCCATTTTTCCTCTACCTCATACATCAACACATTATTTAACCGGTGCTTTGCCGTTAGTGGAAATCTTGTTTTTATGTTATTAAAATGGTTTTTTACATCTGCGTAAGTATAACCAATAAATAGTTTAAAGTCGCCGTATGTAAATTTCAAATTTGTTTCCATCCCTTTAGTATCAATATGACCATTAGCATTAGAAAATTCCAAATTCCCACTAAGATTTGAATTAAGAATTAATGGTTTGTTCAAACGGGTATAAAAGAAAAGCTGGTTAATGCTAAAACCTGCATTGCCTATGGTGCTTCTATAATTAATATCAAAATTGCCGCCTGCTGAACGTTCGTTGATTGCGTTGTTTATGGGAAGAATATTTTGAAATTGTATTTTCTCAGCTTCTTCATTAAACACAGTTGGTGTTTTATATCCAAAGCCCCCGCCAAAACGTGCAGTTAATTTAGAAGTTATCTTAAACAATGCAGAAACCCTTGGCATTAATTCAAAACCATATTCATTTACATAATCGCCCCTGACACCGGTTTCTATTGTAAGTTGATTGGTTGTTATCCATGCATTTTGAATAAACACCCCATAAGTTTTGTAATGGTAATTACGAAGCGGTGTAGTGGAATGTCTTTGTTCTTTAAAATCATCCGTTAAGAAATTTACACCCACTATCCATTGTGCTTTTTCTGTTTGTGTGTTATAAGTTGCTTCTGTAAAAGATGACTGCTGCAACCCTTCAAACTGGTAATTTGGAACTGTAATTAAACGCTTAAACCGGCTATAACTATTCTTTACATTTAAATAAGTACGTTCACCCATTTTATGGATTATCCCAAATTGTGTAGTGAAACGATCTGTATTATTGGTTTCAAAATAACCTGCTGTATTATTCTTTATATACTCCATACTGCCCCCGGTCCGGTCTTCGGTAATATAACTAAAACCTATATCCGCTGTTGTATTCTCACCATAAAAAAATAACCGCGGGTTAATAGTATATCGTTCAAACTCAGGTATGGCAGTTAAGCCAATATCTGCAGGATCGTAAGGACTACCATAGTTTGCAGAACCAAAAACAGTAAAACCAAGTTTATTAAATTTCTGGCTATAAAAACCACTTAGGTCAAGTCCCTTTGCTGAAGTGCCATTTGCCATAAATAAAAGTTCTCTTTCATCTTTAGGCGTTTTGGAAACAAGATTTACCAAACCGGCTATGGCACCACCTCCATAGAGTGTAGATGATGACCCTTTGATTACTTCAACCTGCTTTAAATCCAGAGGTGCAATTTGCATGATGCTTAAACCACCGGAAAAACCTGCGTACAATGGATAGCCATCTCTTAATATTTGCGTGTACCGTCCATCAAGGCCTTGTATGCGAATGCTTGAATTATATGACGTGGCAGATGTTTGTTGTGTTTGTATGCCGGTGCTTTCATTAAGCATCATTCTTATATCACCTGGTTTCATATTGGCTTTTTCATCTAATTCTTCTCCCGATATTACTTCTACTCGTGTCGGCGTATTATTTATCGTTCTGCTAGTTCGTGTAGCAGATACAATTACTTCTTCTTCATGTTCTTCGGCTTCTTTTAACAATACTTCCAGAAATGCATCTGTTGGTTGCGGTACCACTATTGTTACTTCCTCCTCTTCAAACCCAACGTAGGATATTTTAAGTTTGTATTTATCTCCTGGCAAACCGGTAAACGTTGCTTTTCCAGAGCTATCAGCAACTTCGATTTTTTTTAATGATAGAATTGTTAATGTAGCACCCGAAAGAGGTGTTTTGTCTCCGGCATTTTTTACCGAAATTTTTAATGTGTGCTGTGCATATGAAGTGATAGCAGCAAACAGTATTATGCACAATGATAATATATGTTTCATGTTAATATAAGGATGAATAAATAATTAGATAACCTGAGTCAGTGATCAGCTATGCTATTCGGGGCGGTTGGAAATGAATGACGTAATAATCTGAATGCGCAGAATATTTAATTTCTCTATATAAAACTGAAGTAAACACAACTAAAGGCTCTGCTAAAAGGCTTTCAAAATTGATAGCGAAACCGTGACCAGTTGAACAAATTGAAAAAGGAGAGCAGTCGTTACAATCTTTTTCTGGAAATGATGCAGAGGTCTCCGCATACTGTTCTTCTTCACAATTGTCAAACAAACTGCAGGGAACAGCTGCGCTTAATAAAATATAAAAAGACAATATATAAGCAAACCTTTTCATTCATGCAAAGGTAGTTTGAAGGAATAAGAAAAAACAATTATTAATGATAATGAGTTTAAGTATTTAAGATATGTGGATGTATAAATCAAACGCTAAATATCAACGTCAGAAGTTGAATTCCCTATCACTTTTCAGGAAGTAGCAATTCAAATCGGCTAATGTTAGCTGTTACATCAGCAAAAAAAATACTAAGTAGAATCACGTTGGAAAAAATTTATTTGCCTGAATACTTGCATTTAAAATTAGGGGCATATATTTTCGCACCTATTATTAATTCAAGCCCGTAAAAAACTAAACAAATTTTCTATGAAATTCACTTTTCTTTCTCTTTGCTTTTCCGTATTCATTTTATTTTCAAGTTGCACAAAAGAAAAAACATTCCCTCCACCAGGCAATCCACCCCAGGAGCAACCACCAATAGTGATGTATTCCGATTGGACAGAAGAGTCTACCCTATCATGGTCAGATACCTTAGTTTCTGCTGATCCTTACACACGTACGGTATGGAGTGTGCCCGCGCTTACTCAGTCAATGATAGATAATGGTGCTGTACTTATCTATGCAAGAACAAATTCTGATGCTAATGTTAGAATATTTCCGGCAGTGATTTTTGATCAAAACAATGATTTTGAAATCTATAGCAGTTTTCCTGTTACAGAATCGTTTGAATTGTTGCACAGTAAATCTGTTGGCGGCGTATTTGAAACACCAACGGTAAATAGCAATATCAGCTTCAGATATATTTTAATCGAAAATGCCCCTCCTGCAAATGGAAGAATAGCTACAGGGTCCGCAGCAGGTTTTAATATGGATGATCTGAAATTGATGAGTTACGAGGATGTAGCCATTATTCTGGGCATCCCTAATTAAAATATTGAATTGCCAATCTAAGTTGGTTATCATATCTTTCAAAACCTTCAGATTTAAACCTGGAGGTTTTTTTTATTCAGGGCATCTCTAAAAACCATATCACCCTGAGCAGGACGCAAAGGCTAAATTTTAATGAAATCATTTTCCAATAAGGCTTCGGCAAGTTAAGCCTCACAAAGTGTTTATTTAAACATAGGTTTTTAAACATGCCTTTATTCTATAGCTAAACTTTCTGGCTAACCACATAATAAAATATTAGCAGCCTGTGGAGGCTTTTAAAAATCAACTATTTGAGTAACTTTGAGGCTTACAAGGCCTATTAAAGATTTTCCACTCATCCTCAGAAAACTGATCTACCCCTAAGAAAAATTTAATCCTTTTAAAAGAAACGACGGATAATTTTTAAACCAGTTTAGGTGAAAATATTTTTTACATTTATTTTATTATCATCCGGATTACTCATTAATGCTCAGAAGACTGAGTTTTCCATTGGTAACCTTGTGGAACTAACGGCAATACATAAACCCAAACTGGGTGAAAATCTTCGTAAAAAAGGTTACAAACCTGTTACCAACGAAGAGACACAAGATGTAAATACTTTTAAAAAAATAAGAAAGGATAAAATTTCTTTTAAGCAGATTGATAAGTTTGACCAAAATGATACAGCAACAGTCATCTTTCAAACTTCCTTTGCAACGGAGTTCAACCAACTACTTAAAGAATTATCAAACGCAGGTTTTTATCATCCCGAAAAGCCGGCATTGCCACCAGGTTATTTTCCATTGTATCAGAAGGGAAGCATTACCATTCAGCCATCAAAAAAAATAGTTGACGAAAGATTTGTGTATTTTTTTAAGGTACAACGTAAATTATTACCAACAATTCGCGATGTAGTTTTTGCAGAAGACCTGCTTCAACTTACCTCACATGAACATCTTGCCGCAGTATTCGGAAGCCAAAATGTAAAGAAAGACCTTTTTTACTTTTCAGAAAATGAAATGAATAAATGTTCGGTGTTATTCCCTAATACTTCTATGCAGGTTATTGTTGTATGGAAGGATGAAATAAATAATCAGGGCATTTCTTTTCTTATTATTGGAGGGCAACTTAAAGAGGCATCTGCAAATGTTACTTACAATATGGAATATAATAAATGGCGATCCTCAAATGGTGTGTATGCCGGAATGACCTTACGGCAACTAATCGAACTTAACGAAAATCCGGTTAATTTCTATGGTTGGGAAACAGATCAGCCCGGATTGCTTACTAAACAAAATACCGGCAAAATAGATTTTAATAAAGTTGGCATTCAACTAAACTGCCTTGACTGCAGCCCAGATAACTTTTACACCAATAACAATCTCATTTCTTCTTCCCGCATTCTCAACAATAATAGCCGGGTATTTGTTTCCACTATCATTATTATACCTTAGCCTAAAAGATTTATAACTTCAGGAAAAGCGAAACTAACTTTAAACCCTTAAGAGTAAGCGATCAATAGCAAATGACTGGCAATTATACTGCACTTATTTATAGTTTATTTTGATTATAATTTTAAATACCTGTGGCCAGCTTAATTTTTGTGAAGATATCTATGGCCATGATAGTAAAAATGGTAAAGTGATTATTTACACATACCGTCAATAATTAATGCTGACAGATAATTCAAAATTTAAAATTTAAAATTCATAATTCCTCCTTTACTAACTTCATTTTTAATACAGATGAAATGAATGTGAAAATTGAAGACTCATGGAAGGAGGTATTGGAAAGTGAATTTAAAAAACCCTATTTCAAACAAATTGCTGAGCACTTAAAAATTGAAAAACAACAGGGCAAAATAATTTACCCGGCAGGATCACTTATATTTCATGCATTTGATACAACACCATTTCAAAAAGTAAAGGTGATAATATTGGGTCAGGACCCCTATCACGGGCCGCGCCAGGCACATGGCTTAAGTTTCAGTGTGCAAAAAGGCATTCAACTCCCCCCTTCCTTAATTAATATTTTTAAGGAGCTGCAAAATGATGTCGGCATGCTGGTACCAAATCATGGCAATTTGGAAAATTGGGCCGAACAAGGTGTATTACTGCTGAACGCATCGTTAACGGTAAGAGCGCAAGAGCCAATGAGTCATTCTAAAATTGGTTGGCATTATTTCACCAATTCGGTAATAACAAAAATTTCAGATCAGCGAAAGCATGTGGTATTTATGTTGTGGGGGAAATTTGCACAGGAAAAAGAAGTGCTCATTGATGCCAAAAAACATTTAGTGCTAAAATCAGCACATCCCTCTCCCCTTTCTGCAAATACTGGTTTTTTTGGTAACCGACATTTTTCAAGGGCAAATGAATATTTAATAAAACACGGTGTTGATCCAATAAATTGGGCAGTCTAATTTTTATAAATGAATTTGTTCAAAAAACTAACAGGAAAAATTTTTGCCTTTTGGGCGTTGCTGGTTTTTATTCTTACAATGTTCCTGGTTCTACTTCCGATTATAATCATCGGTTTGTGGCCAGAACCAAAACGCTCCCATCTATTTCATCCCATCACTGAATTCTGGATGAAAATATTTTTTACCTTATCTGGAGTAAGGCGTGTTTTTAAAGGAAGAGAAAACATCAAAAAAAATGAAACCTATATTATTGTTTGCAATCACCGCTCTTTTTTAGATCCGCCGCTTTCCACTCCCTCTATACCCTATCCAAACAAAACAATTGCAAAAATAGAAATGGCAAAAATTCCTTTATTTGGAATTGTTTACAAACGGGGAAGTGTATTGGTTAATAGAAAAAGTGAAGAAAGCCGCAAGCAAAGCTACGCAAAGATGAAAGAGGTGTTGGCGATGGGTCTGCACATGTGCATTTACCCGGAAGGAACCAGGAATAGAACAACAGAGCCTTTGCAAAAATTTCATGACGGCGCTTTTAAATTAGCGGTTGAGACAGGTAAAAAAATTATTCCCTCTCTTCTTTTTAATACAAGTAACATTTTTCCAGCTAAAGGAATTTTTTTTTGGCCTGGGAAAGTGGAAATGCATTTTTTACCGGCAGTGGATGTAGCCAATAAAAACACACAGGAATTAAAAGAGGAAGTTTTTGAAATTATGAAGAACTATTACCTTAACTCCTTCTCCACCTCGGTGGAGAGGGCTGGGGTGAGGTACTAATAGTTGGTAAAAACCCTGGTGCGGTTTACACGCAAGTCTTGCAGAATAGATGATTTTGGACTGATGGTAATACTAAATGAACGTTGTAGCCCTACCGGCGTTACACCTATTGACATTTGCCAGCAGTGCATTTCGCGATTGATAGACATAGTAAAATATTCCAGTTTTTTTGAATCCAGACTGAAAAGTCCGTTTGTGCTGAAATTCCATTTTGGCGTTAAGCTGAAACTGTTTCTAAAATTAAAATTGGCATCAAAATTATTATCAAAGCCACTGTAATCTGCTCTTATCTGGCGAGAGTATTG
>JALZIY010000201.1 GCA_030860085.1 Bacteroidota bacterium
TCTGGTTCGTATTTTTTTGCTTATGCATAATCCAACTACACTTAACCGCCAGGGCGCAGATGTAGGCACACAATATCGCTCGGTTATTTTTTATCACAATAAAGAGCAGGAGCAAACAGCCAGAGAAGTTGTCAGGGAATTACAACCAGATTTTGATAAGCCGATCGTAACAGAAATATCACCTTACACTAAATTTTTCAAGGCTGAAGAAAGTCATCAGCACTATTATAAAAGCAATCCTGCTAAAGCTTATTGCCAGTCGGTAATCAGCCCTAAGTTGAGCAAGCTGCGGCAACATTTTAATCAAAATTTGAAAAAGAAAGAGGCTTCAGCAAAGGTTTAAGATAATCTTGCTAAAAAAATACTGATTAATGAATGGTCCATTTTTATATAAAACCGGTTAGACTTATAATTTCTATATCTGATTTTTATTCATACCTCAACGAATAAGAGTAAGAGTGCCGTGCAATTGCTTAAAACCATTTTTTAGATCGATGAGATAAATATATACTCCGGAAGGCTGAGGCTTGCCTTTAAAGCTGCCATCCCACTGCTTTGTAAAACCTCTGTTGTAAAAAACCAATTGCCCATACCGGTTATAAATACTCACCTCTGCATGTGTAAAAGCGTGCAAAGCAGGAATATTCCAGTTATCATTTAAGCCATCGCTATTTGGTGTAAAGGCAGTGGGAATATAAATTTCTTTATAATATTTTACAGTTACATTATCTGTCGCTTCTCCACAACCGTCATTCGATTTTACGTGTAAAGTATAATTGATATCATCCATTGGAAATACCTTTGGCTTTAATATAGTATCGGAAGAAATAAATAAATCCGGCGTCCAGAAAAAAGAAAAATTTGACCCGCTTACCTCTCCATCTAAAGTAACCGCCTGGTTACCTACAATTACTTTATCAGGGCCTGCGTTCGCCACTGGCTTTTTCAAAACATTTATCAGCACTGTATCAGAATCTTTACAAAAACTATTACTTGCAGTAAGAACATAAGATGTTGTTTCTGCAGGTGAAGCGAAGGGAGATAAACTGAAAGGATCAGATAATCCTTTAGAGGGTGTCCACTGAAAAGATAAGGTATTGGCAATGCTACCCTGCAGTTGAACGGCTGCTCCTTCGCAAATGGCAGCCGCGCTACCTGCAGTAGCTATAGGTTTAAGCCCGATAACTAATGTAGTTGAATCGTTGTTAATACAGCCTTCTGGTGAAGTAACCTTTACATGATATACTCCATTATTATTCAAAGAAGCATTTGTAATAACCGGTGATTGAACATTGCTTGAAAAATTATTCGGGCCGGTCCATACATAGCTACCTCCGCCCGTCGCATTAAACATGATGGTTGAACCTTCGCAAGTGGGACTATTGTTAGAAGCGGAAGCTACAGGTAAAGAATTTACCTTGATGGTGAGCACGGCCGAAGCAATCCTGCAAGTTGAAATTGAAATATTATTTCCTTCAGCAACTGCAAGCCGGTAAAAAAATCTACCCGGTGTAAGAATAGCAGGGGTTGTATATGAAGCGGATATTGCACCAGGAATATCTGTCCAGGAAATACTATCATTACTTTTTTGCCATTGATAAAATGAATTGATATAGCCTCCAACGATGGCCGATCCAAAATTAAGTGTCGCTGTATCTCCGGTGCATACATCTTTAATGCCAGTGGTGCCATTAACATTGATAGAAACCTTTGGACCGCATGGACGAAATGTTATATCGTCTAAAGCAAGATCATTACCACACCCGCCGGGAGCATTATTTGTTATCCTTACAACAACCGAAGTTGCATTGGTGGGCATGGTAAAAAACAATCCATATTGTTTCCACTCCGGAACAACTGCGGCATCAATATTTCCAGTTGAATAGGTCTGTAATGTCTGCCCGGAAGTCGTTTCTATATTAAAGGTGATATTAGGCTTTATTCCATTGCCGGAACAGGCAGTTGGCCTGAGAACATTTATTATCCAGGCTGCAAATTCATACGTTGTGCCGCTGCATAACCCGCTTACCTGTTGCACATAAAAATCTCCCGGAGTAAAAGATGCGTTTACCAGCATCATATATCCATTGTTATCACCAGCGGTATGGTCTTCCGTAATAGTATGCCATGTATTAGCAAAGCAGTTGGAAGTTGAACCGGCAATTGTATAGAATCCATCATTTGGGCAAATACCCGAAATATAATTATAATTGGTTATTGATGAAGCAAGGGCGGAGCCTGGATTAGGGCCTGATCCAAAATTAATATTAACGACAGGATCGCCGAGGCTGCCCTGGCAAAGTTGAGCAAGTAAACCCGTTTGAATTGAAAAGACAGAAACAAGTAACAAAAATCTCCTTATAAACATTCTTAATCAATTCAAAGGGTGATGACACTATAATATCGTCTTTTTATTGGAACCGGGAATCTATTTTTTCAGGTAAATAATCTTCCCCTGTCTGGCAGATTCTTTTGCAGCTTCCAAAATCTCCATAACGATCATATTGTTTTGTAGTGAAGAAAGGTCTATCGGTTTTACAATAATCTCACGCCGAACCACAGCCGCTAAATAAGCAAAGGGGTCATGGTAGGGTTTGGCCGGAGGCGGAACAGCCTGGTATGTTTCCGCCTCATTAGCAGAGGGTTTAAGTTTAAGACCATTGCGGTCTGCAATTACATAACCTTTCTGCCCGTATATCTCCATGTCTTTTCTGTTGTAAGGCCAGTTCCATGAGGCCTGGATGATTCCCTGGGCTTTTGGATAAGTTACAATAATTGTTGCTTCATCGTCAACTTTAGGATATACATCGGGCTTGATCTGCTGCGTAACAGCAAGTACAGCCTGTGGTCTTTCACCCTTCATCAGCCAGGTAATAAGATTTGCGCCGTAACATCCAAAATCCATCAAGGCCCCGCCACCATTTTTCACCGGGTCAGTAAGCCAGTCTAAAAACTCTTTGTTCACTCCTATTTCTTTTGGCCCCTGGTGACCATCGTGCACCACTACTTTACGAATACCTCCTAATGAATCAAGGTTTTCAAAAGCTTTGTGATTGCTGCCATACCATGTTGTTTCATAATTGGTGAGTAATTGAATGCCATGCTTATTGGCGAGCGCCTGCATTTGCTGTGCCTGATCCAAATTCACGGCAAGAGGCTTTTCAACCATTACAGAAATTTTTCGAGGGGCACAAACCTTTACTACTGCAAGATGTTCATCGGTGCTGTTAAATGCGGTCACAGCTTCTGGTTTAGTTTTATCCAGCATTTCTTCAAGCGAAGAATACAACAAGGTTAGCGGTAAATTATATTGTTTCAAATATCGTTCAGCAAGTTCACGATTGGGTTCACTGATGCCTGCAATTTCAATATCACCATCATCTGCCCTGCCAAGCAGCCAATGCACATGTGTATGTGTAAGTCCTGCAATACCTATTCTGAAAGGTTTTTTATTTTGGCAAATAGCGGTGACCGACATAAAAAGTATTAGGGTAAGTAGAAATGATTTGAGCATAATAATAGTTAGTTGAATTTGGTTTGTAATAAAAACATTTTTTAAAAATGTAAACACTTGCGATATATGAAAGAACTAAGTTAGGGTTTGCCGAAACCCCCTCAATTGAGGAGTATAATTTTTAGAAAATGGTTTAGAGTGACATATTTTCTTATTGAATACCTCCAATTGGGAGTAAAAAAGCATTACCTAATAGCTGTAGCTTTAAATATTATTAATTCTAAATATAAAACTATGTTACCGCCAATTGGTTCTAAAATGAGATTAAAAAAAATAACAAAGAAAAAATTGAAGGAAATGGTAAAATCTTATAGACAAGGTTTAGATAAAAATGAAACTAAATCTTGTTTAATAGCTCTTTCCGATATTGAACAAGTGATTAAATACTACTCCGATTTAAAAAATTTAAATGGTGAAAATCCAGTTGATGGTTTTAGAATATATTTTTACCGGCCAGAACCAGATCCTCGATTTTTAAAAGTGGGGAAAAAGAATCAAATGAGCATAATTTTAATCCCCACAAATAACTTCGACTCAAATAGCTCGTTTGCTAATGATATGTTTAATAAGAATGATGAGTGTTTAGTCCTATGGCCCGGAGGAGAAACAGGTGGCTTATGTCCGACAAATTGCGGGGGTAGTACATAAAAATCCCTGATTAATGATCTGGTTAAAACCTTTTATACACTGGGGCCTTCTTTTTATACAAATTATTACAGCTTTACTGGCCATCCGCTGCTGGAGTAAGAGCAAGACGATTGCCTGGAAGATTTTTATTATTGTTTGGATAGTAACTTTTTTTGTAGAAACTGCAGGTAAAATAATAGGCAGTTATGGCATCCATAATCTTTGGCTTTACAACTTTTTCTATATTGTTTTTTTCCCCGGCATTGTATTGTTATATACTGATGTTTTTATAAATAGCAGACTAAGACAATTGATTTTAACAAGTGCTCTTGGCTTGGTTATATGGGGGATTACTTACCTGTTATCAGGCAACCAGCTTGTACTTAATACCTATTACATAACAGTGGCAAGCACTATCATTATTTTTTTAGCCTTAGCTTATTTAGTCAGGTTGTATTTAGATAAAGACATCATTACACCACTACGGAATGATTTCTATTATTGGTTTAGTGTGAGTTTTATAATTTATTTTGCTTTTAACGCTGTTATGCTGGGCATGTACACAAAAATTATAGAGAGCAAAAACAACTGGTTACCCATTTTTATTTTTTATGCAAGCCATATAATTATCTTAGTACTTCACCTCTGTCTTTGGGCAGGTTTTAGAGCCGCACTAAAATGGATGAAGTAACACGTATACTGGTATTCACTACTGTCTTCACCTTGTCGGCAGTGATATTGTTGTTGCTTTCCTTCATCATCAGCCGTAGACGGAGATTGCTGCATAAAAAACAATTGCTTGAAAAAGAATTCAAAACAAGGGAAGATGCCTTACTACAAGTATCACGTGATCTGCATGATGAAATAGGCTCCTCCCTAAGTGGGATAAATATGCTTACGCAACTTGCCATGCAGCAACAAACAACAGATGGGAACAGCGAGGAGTTACTACGAAAAATCAGTGCTTACACAAATGAAGTAATTGAAAAAGTTAGTGATATGGCCTGGCTTATGAAACCCCGGCAGGAATCATTGTCAATACTTGTTTCCAAACTAAAAACCTATAGCCTTGCTACGGCTGTCTCAAAAAATATTGCAATTCACTTCACTGACGTTCCTGAAATTTCAGAAGTGGACTTAAGCATACAGCAACGTAAAGCAATTTATCTTATCAGCAAAGAAGCCATCAACAATGCCATTAAATACGCTGATTGCAAAAATATTTATTACACGATTACTGTAATCCTAAACAAGCTAAAGCTGCAGATCAAAGATGATGGAAAAGGATTTTTGGTTTCTGATGTCATGGAAGGCAATGGCCTAAAAAATATACAGGCCAGGGCGGAAGAAATAAAAGCAATAATTAAAATAAATTCAGCGCCAGGAAAAGGAACAATCCTGGAACTGGAAATATAGTTCCCCTCAATTGGGGGAAACGGAAACATCTCACTATCAACTTACATTTATACAGTGAATAACAGTAAAGAAATACGGGTCGCCATTTTTGAAGATAATCCCATTGTGATGGACGCATTCCGTTCTATTCTGAACGGTTCGCCAGGCTATGTATGTTCCGGAACTTTTACCAGCTGTAACAACTGGAAGCACGATATAAACAAAAGCAATCCAGATGTGATACTGATGGATATTGAGATGAGCGGCATTAATGGAATAGAAGCTACAAGATTGATTAAAAAAGATTTCCCTTCTGTGAGAATATTAATACAGACTGTTTTTGAAGACGATGATAAAATATTCAAAGCTTTATGTGCAGGGGCCAATGGCTATATTCTTAAAAATACTTCTCCTGTTAAAATGCTGGAGGCGATAGCTGATGTACAAAGCGGTGGCGTTGCCTTCAACCCAAATGTGGCTGCCAAAGTAGCCCTGCTTTTTCAAAAATTTATTGCGCCATCCGCTATAATACCTGATTATCAGCTCACCGGCAGGGAAAAAGAAATCCTGCTGTTACTTACCGAAGGCATGCCCATGCCGCGTATCGCCGAAAAAATATTTCTTGGTTACGAAACTGTACGTGGGTATGTAAAAAATATTTATCAAAAGCTGCACGTAGCTTCTGCCACTGAGGCAGTCGCCAAAGCCCTGAAAGAAAAATTAGTTTAGCTTTTCTAACTGCCTCTAATCTTTTTTTACCTATCCCTTTTAAAATTCATTTCTTAAATACCCTCAATTGCGGGGTTGATTCTGCTATGCCCCTACTGGTAGTTTTGATCTGACCAATTTATTATCAAACATTAAAATTAATAACATGAAAAAGCTTATCTCCATTACGGCCGTGCTCCTTTTAGTCATCGCCGTTACAACAACCGTCAATGCGCAATACAAATCTGTTGCAAAAAACGAAAAAATCGTTTCCCCCTACGAACATCCAACAAAAGAAATTGAAAACACCCGCCCGCTAAGAAAATTCAGGAAAGAATTTCCTGGCATTACCGACGATTCGTGGATAAAAAGTAAAAATGGATTTGTCGTAAGATTTACTTCAAATGGTATTCAAAATTGGGCTTTTTTAACCAACCGTGGTAATTGCGAAGGCCGTATGCGTTACTACAAAGAAAAAGACCTACCGGCTGATGTACGCCACCAGGTTAAAAGTAATTATTACGATTATTCTATCACGTCTGTACAAGAGGTTACTTGTAACAACTCAACGGCGTACTTGGTTACAATAGAATATAAAAATATATGGAAGGTGATTCGTGTAGTTGACGGTGAGTTGGATGTTTGGAAAAATTATATAAAAGCAGGTTAGAGTTATTCTTATTTTTTTCATAAAAATGTTCTTCGCATTCACGAAGAGCATTTTCTTTTTGTCATATCTATTTAAAATACATATAGAAATTTACTATTCGCAATAATCCTCAATCACATCACTATCCAAAAAGCCAACAGAAGAGAAACAGCACCTATAAAAAAACCGCCATAAACCTCTGCAGGGTAGTGGTCTGCATTAACCAATCTTGCTGTACCAACCGCACCGGCAATAAAAAAAGATAGTGAAATATAAATGCCAAGGTTAGCATCTGATAGTAGAGCGATGCAATAAATAAAAGCTGCCATCACTCCCACCGCAATGCTATGCATGCTTATTTTGAGATAGCTGTTAAAAATTAAACCTAAACTCGCAGCAATAAAAATAGCCATGCTCAACATCACTAATTGCCGCGGAAATTCAGGTTGATTTTTTAACACATACCACATCCAAAAATAATATATACCACAAGCTACGTAAGGAATGATCCGGTCTTTTTGTGTACGTAAATAAATAGATTGAATAAAGCCTAATCCTTTTGCCAGTAAAATAGTAACCAGCGGGAAAACAGAGTACATTATTAAAAACCGAAGCAGTAATAAGGTTTTGTCTTCATCTGTAAATTGCGGAAAAAGCGGTGTGTAGTACAATAAAAACCAGGAAATATAAACAGGTATAAAAAGCGGATGAAAGATAACAGAGAAAACCTTAGCGCCCATACGCAACAAGGGATGAAAAGATAAATTCTCCCGGTTGCCGGATAGCCGTATGGTTTTTTGTACTTGCATAAATGCCTATAACTCTTTACGTAACCGGGCTACGGGTATATTCAATTGCTCCCTGTATTTTGCAACCGTGCGCCGTGCAATATTGTAACCCTTTTCCTGCAGCATTTCCGTTAACCGTTCATCGCTAAGTGGCTTTTTTTTATGCTCGCCTTCTATCAGGTTGCTCAATATTTTTTTTACTTCACGGGTAGAAACTTCTTCACCGCTTTCTGTGGTTAACGATTCACTAAAGAAAAATTTTAAACGATACGTGCCAAATTCTGTTTGCACAAATTTACTATTAGCTACCCGGCTCACTGTAGAAATATCCAAACCTGTTCTCTCTGCAATATCTTTTAAGATCATTGGTTTGAGCGAAGTTTCATCGCCGGTGATAAAAAAATCATATTGGTGGTTCATGATGGCTGTCATGGTGCTAAGCAAAGTATGCTGACGCTGTTTAATAGCATCTATGAACCATTTGGCCGCATCTATTTTTTGTTTGATAAAGAGTACGGCTTCTTTCTGTCGCCTGTCTTTTTTTGAACCCCGATCATATTCTTTCAGCATATCGCGGTAGCCTTCGCTGATACGCAGTTCGGGAGCATTTTTAGAATTAAGGGTGAGTTCTAACTTGCTTGCATTGTTGTAAATAAAAAAATCAGGCACCACGTAGCTTTCTGCTTTATTCACTTCGCCCACATTACCACCGGGCTTCGGGTTAAGCTTAGTGATCTGGATCATCACTTCTTTTAATTGTTCATCCGTTAGATTTAATCCACGTTGAATTTTCTCATAATGTTTTTTTGTAAACTCATCAAAGTATTTGGTTAGAGCCTGGATGGCTATATCTACTTCCTTTCCTTCCTCTTTCTGACGGTGTAATTGTAACAACAAACATTCCTGTAAGGTTCGTGCAGCTACACCAGGTGGATCAAAACGCTGTATTCGTTTAATCAATGACTCTACCTCTGCATCTGTTGTCATAACATTTTGACGAAAGGCCAGGTCATCTACTATGGCTGAAGTTTCCCGGCGCAGGTAACCATCCTCATCTATACTTCCAATAATCTGCTCTGTAAGTTTTGATTCGCGGTCATCAAGTTTTAGCATTCCTAACTGGGCTTCCAACACTTCGTAAAAAGAAGTTTCTACTTTATAAGGCAGGGTTTGCTTTTCTTCCTGGTCTCCGTAATTATCATCCCGCATTTTGTAATCCGCAATATCATCATCGCCTTCGTGCACATAATCAGATATATCAATATTCTCGTATTGGTCCTCATTGCTTAATTCACTTTCGGTATATTCCTCTTCTGCTGTGCTTTCTGTGAGTTCATCTTTTCCTTCTTCGTATTCATCATGCCCTTCGTCGGAAAGTTCAAGGGCTGGATTTTCCTCTAATTCTTCTTTTAACCGCTCCTCTAAATTGGCAGTAGGCACCTGCAACAACTTCATTAATTGAATTTGCTGTGGTGAAAGCTTCTGCAATAACTTCTGTTGTAAACTCTGGTTAAGGCTCATCTATCCTGGTTTCTTTTGTGCAGAAAAAAATCCTGCCATTCCACAAAAATCAAGCCGTAATTTACAGTAAATATTGGTCATGTGTAAATTGGTCATTGCCTTTTTTTGCGTTTTGTTTTTTTCTTTGACGATGTATTCTCAAACCGCACCTACGCTTTTAAAAGATACACTGCTCCCTATTAATATAAAAACTGTTCCTGCCAATTACTATACACAGCACTTAAGTTTCTTTTGTAAAAAAGAAGCACAATTTCAAAAAACAACCGGGCTTAATTTATTCTTTCGATTAGGTAACAAAGAATATGTAGATTATCTGGAAAGAAAACCAAATGCAATAAAAAGAGATTGAGAATTTTGGTTGCAGGGCTTATATCTTTATTCGACTTCAGTGGCGTCGATTTCTATGGTTTTACCAAACTGTAATGGTAATTTTTTTCATAGTATCGTTTATTTTTTACGCAAGCAAATATTCTCAACACTAATTTATTTCTTATTGCATTAAGGATACTCATTACA
>JALZIY010000213.1 GCA_030860085.1 Bacteroidota bacterium
ATTCTTTAGTAGAAAGAAAGCTAATGGAAGGCTTAAAAAATCATTTACCGGCAGGCATCACGTATGAGCAGTTTGACCAGCAGTATAAATTAGGATCGAATACAGTTTTACCTACCATTTCTGATGATTTAAAAGCTGGTGCTACTAAAGCCACTATTTTTGCTGTGCTCCTTATTGCTCTTTATATATTTATACGTTTTCGGGATTGGCGATATTCTTTAGGAACTATTGTAGCAATATTGCATGATGTATTTGTTATGATAATTGTTTTTTCATTTGCCCGAAACCTTGTTCCGTTCCCGTTAGAAATTGACCAACATTTTATTGCAGCTTTATTAACAGTAATTGGTTTTTCTATGAACGATACTGTGGTAGTATTTGATCGTATTCGTGAATACAGCCGTAAAATGAAGGGGGAATCGAGAGGAGTTATTATCAATAAAGCAATTAATGAAACATTGAGCCGCACCATCATGACATCTCTTACGGTATTCCTTACACTGTTAATTTTATTTTTAGTGGGGGGGGAAGTAACAAGAGGATTTGCCTTTGCAATGTTGATCGGTGTAATTACAGGTATTTACTCATCTGTATTTGTAGCTGCTCCAATATTGGTTGACTTAGGTGGTGAAAGGGCATTAGGCAAAGAAGATTTATTGCCGGCAGAAAAGCACAAGATTAAAGCAAAGCCTGTGGTGGCGAAATAGAACCTCACCCCTGCCCTCTCCAACAAGTTGTAGAGGGAGTTGCTTACAGGTATCAAACAATCTGTGGGCTAATACAATTGATAAAATCTTCATTGAAAAAAAATCAATTAACAAATTCTGTTCGAAATAAAAAGTGAAACACAAACCTAAGTTCCCCCACCGGGGGACAGGGGGCCGTTAGAGGTGAGGTATTTACACGGCAAACGAACTTCCACAACCACAGGTAGTGGAAGCGTTTGGATTTTTAAAAGTGAACCCCCGATTATTCAATCCATTCTGCCAATCTATTTCCATTCCGTATAAATACATTTCATGGGCTTTCTCCATTATAAAACGAATACCTTCAAAGGAATACTCCTGGTCTGTTTCTTTTTCTGCGTCAAATCCTAATACATAAGACAAACCTGAACAGCCCCCTCCCTTTACTCCTACTTTTAAGCTTTGCGAAGGATCAAAAGATGGGTCCTGAATAATTCTTCTTATTTCTTCCACTGCACTTGCTGTAAATTTTACCGGCGATTCTAATAATGTTTCCATGAATACAAAATTATTGATTGTAATAATAACTTCCTACCGATGAAGGTTAAACTGTCATAGTTTCACATCTTTTATATTTTTGCCGACTTAATATCACTTATGGAAGAAACAACACTTAGTCTTATTATTTCCTGTGTAGCCATCTTGCTGGCTGTTTTTGCTATTCTAATGGCTGGGAAAAAACCAGCTATTCAAACAAGTGAAAGTTTTAATACAATCCCTTTACAATTACAAGCTTATGAACGTTTGGTAATGTTGTGCGAACGAATTGCCATCCCAAATCTAATAAGCCGCACCAGCCAATTTGATCTTTCTGCTAAACAAATGCAGATGATATTAATTGAAAACATCAAACAAGAATTTGATTACAACACCTCACAGCAAATTTATGTTACTGCCCTTGCCTGGGATGCCATCCGGAATTTAAAAGATCAAAGTATCTTAATAATCAACCAGGTCTCAGGCATGCTACCGGCAGATGCAAAGGCAAGTGATTTAAATAGAAAATTATTGGAATTGATGATGAATCACCAGGATCAGTCATTACATACCATCGTATCTGACGCATTGAATTTCGAAGCAAAAAAATTAATGAGTAACAAGTAACTCATTTACTTATTTATAAAATAATAAAATGAATGAGGAGAAAAAAATATTTACTGATTCCGACATAGAGATAAAGAAACTTTATACACAGGAAGATGCGCTTTCCAATTCCTTAGAATTGCCAGGGCAGTTTCCATTTACAAGAGGAGTACAACCAGATATGTATCGTGGCAAATTATGGACTATGCGCCAGTATGCCGGCTTCAGCACAGCAGCGGAAAGTAATAAACGCTATCATTATTTATTATCTCAGGGGGTTATGGGATTGAGTGTTGCATTTGATCTTCCCACTCAAATTGGTTATGACAGCGATCATCCGTTAGCGGAAGGAGAAGTAGGTAAAGTGGGTGTAGCCATTGATTCATTGGAAAATATTGAAACCCTTTTTCAGGGAATAAAATTGCAGGATGTTTCTACATCGATGACCATCAATGCCACGGCATTTATTCTATTATCTTTTTATGTGGCAGAAGCGAAAAAAGGAGGTGCCGATTTGAAAAAGCTTACCGGTACTATTCAAAATGATATTTTAAAAGAATATGCAGCAAGAGGAACATACATCTATCCGCCCAAACCTTCCATGCGCATTATTACAGATATTTTTGAATGGTGTGCAAATGAATTACCTAAATGGAATACCATTTCAATTTCTGGTTATCACATCCGCGAAGCAGGCAGTACGGCGGCACAGGAGATAGCATTTACATTGGCTAATGGCAAAGCCTATGTGCAGGCCGCCCTCGAAAAAGGATTGGATATAAATATTTTTGGTAAACGCCTGTCTTTCTTTTTTAATGCACATAACAATTTGTTTGAAGAAGTGGCTAAGTTTCGTGCCGCCCGGCGCATCTGGGCAAAGATGATGAAAGATTTAGGCGCAACTGATACAAAAGCAATGATGCTTCGCTTTCATACACAAACCGGTGGCAGCACATTAACCGCACAACAACCTTTAAATAATATAGCCCGTGTAACTTTACAAACTCTGGCAGCAGTTCTTGGTGGCACACAATCTTTGCATACAAATGGTTATGATGAGGCATTAAGTTTACCAACAGAAGAAGCAGCCAGAATTGCTTTACGCACGCAACAGATCGTTGCTTTTGAGAGTGGGGCTGCGGATACTGTAGATCCTCTTGCCGGTTCTTATTTCATTGAATCACTTACCAACGAAATGGAGGAAAAAGCGATTGCATTGATACAAAAAATTGATGTAATGGGCGGAAGTGTTTCTGCTATTGAACAAGGTTTTATACAAAATGAAATTGCCCGCAGCGCTTACGATTACCAGCGTAAGATTGAAAGGAGTGAAAAATTAATCGTTGGCGTTAATAAATTTGAAGCAGGCAGAGAAGCAGCCATTCCAGGTTTTAAGATCAACGACAACATCCGCCTGCAACAAACAGAAAGATTAAATGCATTAAAAGAAAAAAGAAATAAAGAAAGAGTCGCGAAAAGTTTAGCTGCCATCCATAAAAAAGCAATAGACAACGAAAACCTGATGCCAACAGTTATTGAAGCAGTGGAAAACTATTGCACTTTAGGCGAAATCGCAGATGAATTACGTGAGGTCTTTGGTGAGCATAAATAATTATTTACGTGCCATATACTTATCAAAAAAGTTCTGGCTATTTATTATTTCTATTTCGGCAAAATGAAAATCACCGACGTCTTCGGTAACTATACAGTCGCATTTGCTTTCAATAGCCGCATAATATTCCAGGCCATCTTCAAAATCCAGAACTTTATTATTTTTTAAAGCGTTTTGCACAGTAGATTCGCCTGTGTCTGTAACGTTAATGTGCTCGCACAACAATTTAATCTTATCCTTTGCTTTTGCAGCTCTATGTTTTTTTTCAGCAAAATAAAACGCTATAGCAAGGCAGATGGGAGAAGTATATAAAGTAAAATTTTTGAAACTACCGAGTGATAATATGCGTGAAGTATAAGTGAAGGATGGATACTCTTTATTTAATACTGAAATAATAATATTTGCATCAACAAATATCCTCACTTCCTTGATTTATAAAAATCGGCTTTCAAAGCTTTACGGGTGGAATGCTTTGTTTTGTAAACGGCCTCACCTTCTGCAATTTCGTTCACCCATTTTGAAATAGGAAAATCTTCAAATGACTGATACCCTGTATTGGTAACCTTTTGCAGCAAAAATTCAATCATGCGGGAAAGGCTTGTGTTATTTTCCTGTGCATATTTTTTTGCCTTTTTTATAACGGCTTCATCAAAACTCAAAGTTATTTTAGCGTCCATAATTCAAAGGTATCATTTTATACTACAAAAAATTAATTTTTATACGTATAGCCATTTTTTAACAAAAAAAAGCGTTGCCGGGCGGGCAACACTTTCAAAATTCATTTAGCTGTTTTACATCCTTATTTTGCTTAAAGCTTGCAGGGTATCTTTATGCTTTTTTAAAGCAGGCAATGTTTTAGCAGCCCATGCTTTCAAATCAGCATCTTTGGCATTGTTAGACGCTTTTTCAAATTCGCTTATATCTTTATTATGATCCTTCACCATCATACTTATATAATGCTTATCGAAAGCCTTGCCCGTCATTTTTCGCATTTCATCCAACATGCTTTTATGCTTCGTCATTAAACTATCCTGGGGTATGGTTAAACCTCTTGAAGAAGCAAAGCCCTTCAATTCATTATTTGCATTTGTGTGATCCTGTACCATCATATCGGCAAAGGCTTTTACCCTTGCATGCCCTGCGTTCTGCTGTGCAATCTGGCTGGCTTCTACTTCCATCATTCCACCAGACGCAGCTTTCATTACAAAATCCTTATCCATTGATTCCAGGCTCATAGCCGTGGTATTGGTACTATTCACAGAGTTAGTATCGTTCATCGTAGTATTATCCATGGTTGTCATATTACTACTATCAGTTGTAGAAGTGGTTGTATCCGTTCCATCATTACAAGCTACAAGCGACATAATTCCTGATAAAAGAGCAAAGGATAGATATTTCTTTTTCATAAACTAAATTTAAGTTTATACCTATATAAAAATTCATGCCACTTTCAATGCATTTAGCATTAAAAAGTCATTTATTCACCAGGACAATTAAACTGTTTATGAAAAATAATATTTGCATACAGCTCTCCTTTTTTTTGACTATACGCTTTCGTCTCAAACTCCTGCTTTTGTCAGTGACGCCTTGATAATTATATTTTGCAAGGTCTAAAAGATTGGAATTTGCCCGGACTGTCCATTGTAATAGTGAGTGGCGGAAAACCGGCTTTACCGCTAAGTGCTTATACCGGTATTTATTCTGACCCTTTGTATGGCACATTGAATATTTCTCAGAAAAGCATACAATTGCTTATTCAATTTAACAAAGCCTGACCTGACAGCTACTTTAAGCTATATGGTAATGGAGAGTGGTTAATGGAATATAATAATATCGAGTATAAAATTTTCGCCATCAAATTTGAAATAGCAGCAAATAAAGTCAAATCCATTACTACCAGGCAAATTAGATTTGTAGAATTCGATTCATATACGTTTATAAAAAAATAATGCATTTAAAGTTGCGTATCTTAAAGAGAAGACAATGACGAAAATCTACAGACAAGGGGCGGTTGGAGCATTACTTGACGAATATGAAAGAGCAATCCTCGACTTGCAAAAAATTATCGAAGACATTTCAGACCAGGAATTGACAACTGTTATCGATACAAAAACTACTGACCTCAATTGTAAATCAATCCAGACAATTTTATCACACGTTGTAAATTCTGCATATGGTTATGCAACTTACATTCTAAAACTAAAAGGATATAATATCAATCGGCCCGGCAAATCATTTCATTCCACGATAAAAGAATACACACAAGATTTACTTAACGCCTGGGTATTTACTACAACAGTTTTTAAAAATATAAAAGATACCGAGCTTGAACAATTTGATAATTCAAAAAAACTAATAACTGCGTGGGGACAAGTGTATGACATAGAACAAATGACTGAACACGCTATTGTACATATATTAAGACATAGACGCCAAATTGAAAAATTCAAAATTGCCTTGCACGAACAGAAATAAAAAACCCGGTTATCGCTCTATCAATTTGTTATAACAGCTACACATATCTTTATTCATTGACTGTCTCTATCTGAAGTCCAGGTCTATAATTATATTCCTGTTTCTTCCGGATAGGCTTTTCAAAGGCAACAGGCGTATCTATATCTTGTAAATATTTTAAATTTTAAATGGGCTTATAATTAGTATGAGGTTTTAAATTATCTTTCAATCACGATCTTTTTAATAATATTTTTTGAGGTCATATAAAGGTGTAGAAAATAAATACCGTTCTGCATACCCGATAAATCAATTGCCGGTTGATAGTTGATGGAGCGGTAAACTTTTTTGCCCAATGCATCATAAATCTCTACAGACCGAATTTGCTTTTCGTCTCCTTTAAAAAACATGTTGAACTTCCCATTTGACGGATTGGGAAAAATGTTCAATTCGATTAAATCTTCTCTGCAGTTTTTTACAGCAATCGTTTTTGAGTAGGCAAACCTGCCGTCGTAATCAGTTTGCTTCAGTCGGTAATACGAAGCTTTTTTATAAGGTTCTTTATCGGAAAAAGAATAACTACGAACAGCCGATGAGTTACCTGCACCGTTTAAGGTACCAATAAGCTGCCAGTTTATGTCATCACTGCTTCGTTCTATTGCAAAAGAAGCATTGTTGGTTTCGGTTGCGGTATTCCATTTTAAAACCGTGATGCCGTTATTGCAGATACCGGTATACGATAAAACCTTTACGGGCAAAGGATTCTGATAGGCCACAGAAGCCAATGTGAAAGGGCCGAATGAGATTACTTCTCCTGAAGTTATAATAGTGCCAGTTGTAGTATTGCCAGTAGTTCCGCCGTTTCCTTCCCACCACCACTGCGTGCCGTTCCAACGTGCAACCGACAGATCGCTAAGCATATCTACACCGCAACTTCTTGTATCCCAGCTTAAGGTAACATACGCATAAGACGTTCCGCCGGTTCTGTCAAGCATCCAGTATTCACAATTGCTAATGTGGTCAATTATTGTCTCTTTCTGGTTCCTGCTGTAAGAAGTGTTAGGGGTGGCTTTAATATACCGCGCTGTAAAATGATCACTAGCCAGTGCAGGCGAGGAAATCGAAACAGGAGCATACACACCTACGGCGCCAACAGGGAACGTAAATGATGTATTGCCAATTTTTCTTACGTATCCATTTACATAACTTCCGTTATCAGCACCATCACTCATTGTAATACCGTTATTCAGAATAAGCAATCCTGTAGCTGTGGAGCTAACGGTTGTTGCATTTATAATTCCCGAAGTAAAAGCAAGGTCAGTTGATACGGTAATATTTACATTAAGATTCAGTGTTCCACCTCCGCTTGTGGCCATTGTAAGACGACTTAAGTTAGGAGGAAATGCAGCATCACCATTAAAGTTTGCACTTCCATTGCCGTTAATTGTAATTCTTCCACCGGCTGCTGCCGCAAACGTTACTATACCCGTGCTTCCCGCTGTTGAAATACTTTCTGCAAAGGTGCAATTAGTGTTATAGGCAGGATTTAAAGTACCACTGCCTGTGCGTATAAAAGTTACATCACCATCAAAATCGTCAACAAAAGTATTAGCTAAATACATAATTCCCGATCCACTGTTTTTGATAACAGTTGTGGTACTAAATGTATTTCCTCCCATGCTTATATTGTTTACTGCTCCGCTTTTTTCTATGGAAGTAACCCCGTTAAAGGTTGCTCCGTTTAGATATACCTGTGGGCTAATAGCCGTCAGGTTTCCATTAAATGTTGTGCCTGCTCCCATATATAATGCAGCTGTTCCAGTAAGTGTAAGTGACTGAGTTGTTCCACCTATTTGATTGAAATTGTAAAATCGCAGATCGCCAGCAGAAAAGCCCATTGCGCCTACGGAAATAGTTTTAGAATCAGCAAGAGACGCTGTACCAGTAGATCCTGGTTGACCGAAATAGATCCCGAAAATAGGGCCGGCCGTACTGTTCACAATAATATTATTGTTGAAAGTACAAAACCCATTTAAGTTGAAACGGACCTGGTTGTTGGTGGCCGTTCCGTTGTTATTTGCCGTAACTGTACCGTTGAAGATCGCAGTAGCGTCTGCTCCGCTGGCTACCTCTATAATGTTGGTTGCTCCGCTGCCGGAAGCATTTAATATAACATTACCATTAAATACATTCCCGGCGGAGCTACTTACGATAGAAATATTATTTGAACCAGTATTATTAACGGTTAAATCTTTAGCGAAAATATCAGGGTTTATAAATCCAAGAGATAACAATGCTGACCCGCTATTGGTAATGATGGTTTCTTCGTTAAATGCGTTTCCTCCTTCACCCGCATCATTTGTTGAGCCGGTTTTAGTAAAATTACTTACCCCGTTAAAAGTGCTTCCATCTAAACGAAGACCGGGACTGACAGAATTAAGATTGCCATTAAAAGTTGTTCCCGCTTGATAATATAGAGTAGCCCATCCGGTTAGCGTAATGCTTTGAGCAGTTGCACCCGTTTGTGTAAAATTGCGTAAGCTAAGGTTGCCAGCAGAAAAACCAGCAATACCTGCTGAAATAATTTTATCGGTGGCCAGAGTAGATATGCCCATACCTTGACCAAAATGTACCCCTCCACCTGCCGTACTGTTTACAGCAATATTTCCATTAAACTGTGTATTTATTCCATTGTATGCCGGATAAATT
>JALZIY010000215.1 GCA_030860085.1 Bacteroidota bacterium
GTACACCCAACCATTATTCCTAAAGCAGAAATAATTCCTGCCCTTACACCCTGGCCTGCGCTCCGTGCGGCAACATACAGCATATCATTACCCGGCGTAAGATTTAATAATAATGCCGCCAATACAAATACCCAAAAATTTTCCGTCATAGAAAATGTTTTAATTGTTGAAGCGAAATTCTACCCTCGTAAATAGCTTTTCCAATTATTACAGCTTCGCAACCTATGTCTTGCAACTGGTGCACATCATCAATGGAACTTACACCACCACTGGCAATGAAATGCAGTGTTTGAAATTTGGCAATTATATTTTTATATAAATCAAATGAAGGTCCTTCCAACGCCCCGTCTTTTGCTACATCTGTACAAAAAATTTGAGTGATACCTTTATCTATTTGTTGCTGAATAAAATCATATATCGAAATATCGGTCAGTTCCGTCCATCCGCTGATCGTTATTTTTTCATTCTTTACATCTGCACCCACTAAAAATGTAAAAGCGCCAAACTTAGTTAGCCAGGTTGTAAAAACTTTTTCTTCTTTTACGGCTATGCTGCCCACCGTTGCAAAAGCAGCACCTGAATTAAGAACAATCTGCACATCATTTTCTGTTTTTATTCCACCTCCAAAGTCAATTATCAAAGAAGTTTTTCCAGCAATCGTTTCCAACACTTTCCAATTTTTTACTTCCCCATCTTTTGCACCATCCAGATCTACCAGGTGCAAACGTTTAATACCTGCATCTTCAAACTGCCGGGCTACTTCCAGTGGATTTACATTATAAATTTTCTTTTGTGAATAGTCACCATGTGTTAAGCGTACGCACTTGCCTTCAATGATATCGATTGCGGGGATAATGATCAAGCCCCCATCCCCTGAAGGGGAGCTTTGACCAGAACTATTATTTAAGGATTCTTTACTCATCGGACTGATTGATTTCTTTAAATAGAGAAATAGTTATTTAAATAATAAGACTCCTTTCTTACTCTCATTCAGGGGATGGGGGCTTCTAAAAAGTTTTTGATGATCCTGTCACCAACTTCTGCACTTTTCTCTGTATGAAATTGCACACCGTAAAAATTATCTTTCTTTATTGCGGCAGCATACTCTATTTCATAATTACATTTCGCTATTGTGTACTTACTGTCCTCAGCATAATAACTGTGTACGTTATAGATATAACTGTTTGCTTCAATACCTTTAAACAAATCAGTCTGTAAATCATAAACGGTATTCCAGCCCACTTGAGGAATTTTAAGCCTCACCCCCGGCCCCTCTCCAGAGGAAAGGGGAGTTGGAGAAAATTTTTTTACCTGCACCGGCACTATTCCCAAACAATCTGTATCGCTTTCTTCAGAATGTGCACATAATAATTGCATACCGACACATATGCCTAACACAGGTTGTTTTAATTCTTTGATTAGTTGATCTAAATTAATTTGCTTCAAACTTTCCATAGCACTGCCTGCCTCACCTACTCCGGGAAAAATTACCTTATCAGCAGATTTTATTTTATCCGCATCATCCGTTACCTCTGCGTGTACACCAAATCGTTCAAGAGCATTCAGCACCGATTGTATATTGCCTGCATTATATTTTATTATTGCGAGATCCATTTAATTTGTTTAAGGTCTAAAATTTAAAGTCTAAAGTTCCTTAGATTTGAGAAGGATAACTGATTCTTAGAGAATATTAAACTTGTAACTTTTCAGCGGAAGTAGCTCACCTGGTAGAGCGACAGCTTCCCAAGCTGTAGGTAGCGGGTTCGAGTCCCGTCTTCCGCTCAGTTTATTATTCCTTCTAAAAATTCTTTTGTTGTTTTCTCAATGTCGTTTGTATTTTCTAATGCCTTGATATAAGCGCTTCCAATAATAGCACCATTGGCATATTTGCAGGCTGTATCAAACGTTAGTTTATTTTTTATTCCAAAACCCACCAAAATGGGGTTCGTTAATTTCATTGCCCTCAATCCCTGCAGATAAATTTCTACTGAAGCAAAATCTTTATCTGATCCTGTGAGTGAAGAAGAGGATACTGCATATAAAAATCCACTACTCAATGCATCCAGCTTTTTTATCCGCTCTTCTGATGTTTCGGGTGTAACAAGAAAAATAAAATCGAGACCATATTTTTCCAGTATCTGTTTATACTCATTTTCAAATTCATATATTGGAAGATCGGGAATAATCAAACCATCAATCCCAACTTCAAAAGCCTTCTGACAAAATTTTTCGAACCCGTACTGAAGCAAAGGGTTCAAATAACCCATTAATATAACAGGAATGCCCCCGCCCTCATCCCTTAAAGGGGGGTTTCTAAAGTCTTTTAATTGATTAAACATTTTAGAAATGGTCATGCCATTTTGCAAAGCTTTTGCGCCACTTGCCTGTATAACCGGGCCATCCGCCAACGGATCACTGTAGGGCATGCCAAGTTCAATTATATCTACACCGGCATTTTGTAAACCTTTCATTACTTCTATTGTACTATTCAATTGCGGATAACCGGCAGTACAGTAAACGTTTAAAACTCTTTCCTTTTTTTTTTCAAATAATTCTTTAATTCTGCTCATATTTCATGCAACTTCTTAAATTTTATTTGTGCTATAATTCATTATAGAAGCCAGCAACATTTTCCCATTGCCCATCTTCTTCAATTTCGAATCCATTTTCTCTTTCAATGGTTGATAAAAAATAGCCTAAGAAACCTTCCACTTTTTCTGGTTCCTGTGTGTAAAATATAATTTCTCTTTTACGGTAAACAGTGGTATGGCCTACATGCAAGCTTTTTGTCTGTGTTTCCAAATA
>JALZIY010000237.1 GCA_030860085.1 Bacteroidota bacterium
TGCAGTAGTAAAAACTTTAATTTCATTTTCAATACTTAATTCATTTAACGCTTCTTGTAAAAGCAAACTGTCGTCGGGGTCATCTTCAATAACAATTATAGGTCCATTGATATCCATAAAAAAGCAGGTATATACAAAATAAATGTAATTCTATTTAACAAAACTGAGTTGAGAGTTTATTTTTTATTCTAGGGGTGGTAATAATCAATGGCATTTATAGAACAGATTTAATAGGTACAATAGAATATTTCTTGTGAAATGCTTTATTACATCAACCAATTTTGAGACCTTGAATGGTAAAAGATTAGTATTCTTTGATCCGATCGTAAATACTCATCTGCTTATAAAGGCTTGTAACAGAAAACCCTCCAATTTAGAGGCTTTATATGAACAACTTATAGTAGGCATAGGGGCTGAAATTTTAAGAATCACCGCAATGATGCAATACACTTTTTATTTCTTTATGCAGAGATTTAATATCATTTGGTTTTGTTATTAAGTTTACGACGAAATTGGAGCAATAAAGTTTATCTATTTCGCTATTTGATGTGCTAAAAATGACGACAGGTAAATCATTTAAATGTTCGTTTTCTTTTATCACAGCTAAAGTTTCCTTCCCGTCCATTTGCGGCATGTTGATATCCATTATTACTAAACAGGGGAGGTCGTTTTCTGTTTTTGCTTTTGCCAAATAATCTATGGCTTCAACGCCATTTTGAGCATGCACCACTTTGATGTTTGGGTCAATATTATTGATAGTTAAACAAACTAACTCCCTATCATCAAGATCATCGTCTACACAGAGCACGGTACGATTAGATTCTGTCACAGTTGTTTTTTTTAAGAAGATGGATTAGGATTTGTTAACTGCACGCTATATCTTCAAACCCCTTTAATTAACAAGTTCATCTTATCAAGGTAAAAATAATGCTATCTCTATAGTAATCCTATGATTAACTTATAATATAACCATGGCAGCTTGCAAGATTTTAATTATTGATGATGACTTAGATGATGTAGAAATACTTGCCGATGCTTTTAAGAGCACTGGTGTAGAAAGTGTGCATTATGAAAATACAGCCATGCAGGCATTTATGTATCTGGAAAAATTCAAAAGTTCAGAAGAACTTCCCAAATTAATTGTGACGGATTCATTACTTCCAGGTATTAGCGGTGCAGAGTTTTTAGCTGATTTAAAAGCGATGGAACTTTACAAGCATATTCATGTTATTGTGCTATCAGGTTCTAAAAGTGCCAAGGAAATAGAACGGTATCGTAAATTAGGTGCAATTGATTATCTAAAAAAGCCCAATACTTATGATGAGTACCAAAAAGTGGCTTTGGATATAAAAAACAGAATGGATTTATAGGATCAACCAATAGCTTTCAACACTTAAAATGTAGATTATTTACTGAGCAACTTTACCAGATTATTAGTGTGAATAATATCTATTAAAATCGTTCAAAGGCATTAAAGTAGATTATATTAAAGCATGGTTAGTTAATATTGAAACAAGTACACCGGTCAGTACAGATATGCTTTTTTATCATAGGGACCTCCCACTGTTATTTATATCAACAACACTTTTTGTCATTAGCAGAAGAAAAAAAATTAAAAATACATACCCCCATCGGAATTACATAAGTGGGTGATCTACCAAAATGCACGGTAACCACACATCAATTGTTAAGTTCCACCTCAGGACATAAAAAAAGATGATCAGTCAAGATCATCCTTCTTTATTTGATGTCCGGTTATTTTAATCTTAGCACCGGTCGTAATTTATAGCCATCTGTTTCGTGTCTTACAGAAAGTGCTGCATCAAAATCAATTAAAAGCGTTTCTAAATTTGCCTGTAAATGCTTGCTAACTTTTATTTTTAGCCCCGATTCTGATCCACTTGGTATTCTCAAAGGATAGGTTTGTCCGTTTGCCTTTACTGAATTGTTGTTGCCTAATACAAGGCGTATCTCTTTGACAACGTCTGAGGGGAAGGTGCCTTGAGCAATCAAAGTATCGACTCCATTTTGCAAACCCAGCAGATTATAAATTCCCGGTGCTGTCTGCAAAGCAACCCAGCCTGTATCCTTTGCAAATTTCACATTTACCTGTAACAAATCTATGTTTACTTCTTCAAGAGCAACGGGTGCATCTGTCATTCGAATATGCAAGGTAGAATTAGGGGCATCTTTTTTACAGGCAAAAAAGATTATGCCTGATGAAGCAATTAAAGCCAAAGCAAGTAGTTTCATTTTCATAATTACGGTTTGTATTACTAACTAATCATTATACTTGTCGATATTACTCATTTAATTTTCGCTTCAAATTCTTTCATCATCTTTTTCAAATCATTTTTTGATAAATAGTTTCCATTTACAAATACCCCCCATATTTTTTTTGTATTAGTGATATTTTCTAAGGGATTGCCATCCAATAAAACCATATCAGCTTTCTTTCCTTTTTGTGTGCTTCCCAACCATTGCTCCCATCCCAATACTTTTGCAGAATTTATTGTTGCTGTTTTCAAAGCATCAGCAGGAGAGAGTCCGGCGTCAACAAGTAATCTTAGTTCTTCCTGTATCCCAAAACCACTGAAAGGAATTCCATCTGACCCCGCAATCACAACCCCGCCTGCCTCGTGAAATTGTTTAACAAATTGCTTCATCTTAACTATGGCAGCCCTGTATTGTAGAAGGTCTTTTCCCTTAGGTGCAGGGAAACCTTCTCGGGTTTGTTTATAAGCTTTGCTTTTTTTAATTAAAGGGTATTCGTTCATAAGGTTATCATTCACCACAAAATCTTCCGTTATTAAGGTAGGCTCTAACCAAACCTCATGTTCTACCATCTCTTTTATTAATTGCCGTGTAGCTGCTGGATCTGTAAACAACCAATTGGTAGCGCCATAAATCCCTATACCCATATCATCTGCGGGTAAGGTATCCCTTCTTTTGTTATTGCCCATAGGTGGAATGCCCATCACATGCGTTACTCCATTGACTCCTGCTTCTATCGCTTCCAGTGTGTAATCCTTTCCAATATGATACGTATGCCCCCAAACAGGAATTGAATGTTTTTTTGCTACTTCAATAGCAGACCTGATATCCTTCATAGTTAACCCATACCTTATCTTAATGGAGTTGATATTAGATTGTATTAATTGCTCTGTTAATTCAGCAGCGGTTAAGCCTGCGTTTTTCATTCGTTGTGCATCCAACCTGCCTGTAACCGATATACGGGGAATTAAAAATGAAAATCGTTTGCCTGCTTTAATATTCTGATTATGTAAATTTCTTGTGCTGGCTTCCCGAATTGTTGTAATGCCATTCAACAAATATAAAAGCCTTAACCGATCCGATGTTTTTATAAATAGTAAACTATCCAAGTCCCAGGCAAGATGCACATGGGTATCGATCAATCCGGGAATTAAATATTTTACTTTTGCCTTTATTCTTTTTGCACCTGCGGGTATTGATATGTTAGTACCGATGTTTTCAATAATGCTGTCTTTAATTACGACTATTTGATTCTTAATAATTTTACCTTTCATAACATCCACCACATTCACCTTTTTAATGGCTGTATATTGCTGTGCAATCAGATAAAATGGGAAAAGCAGAAAAAATAATAAAAAGTAGTTCATTTTTATTACTTTTTAATCCCCACTGCATCCAGTATAAATGCATATTTCCTTGCTGTATTTTTCATCCTTTCAAACTTATTGCTGGAGCCGGAATGTCCTGCATCCAGATTGGAAATTAAGAGAACGGGCTCGGCGCCTGTATTATGCTCCCTTAATTTTGCGACCCATTTGGCAGCATGGTAAAAAGGCACATTATTATCGTACCAGCTTGCTGTAGCCAACACCTTCGGGTATTTTGCTTTTTGCACATTATCGTATGGCGACCATTTAGTCATGTAGTGATATTCTTTTTCAATCCACGGATTTCCTTCTTCTTCATACTCGGCTGTAACGGTGGGCACATTGATATTTTTCATATCCGTAACCACATCAAGCCATGGGACTTCTGCAATAACAGCTTTAAAAAGATCAGGTCTCAGATTTACCATTGCGCCGATATTGGTGCCTCCTGCACTGGTACCAGATGCTATAAGTTTGGTGGTTCCCGTATATTTTTTATCAACTAAATACTGGGCACAATCAACTACATCATAAAAGGTATTCATTCGCTTCATTCGCCTGCCATCATTCCACCAGGGCGGGCCTTTTTCCGCTCCGCCTCTTGCATGCGGATATACATAGATAAAACCACGGTCAAGCAAGCTGATCAGATCACTTTGAAAATAGGGGTCGTTAGCGAAATTGTACCAGCTGTAGGTATTGAGAAACATATGATGTTTTCCATCCTGTTTATATTTAGTTTTATTGTACACCATACTTACGGGCACTAAGGTTCCATCCCGCACAGGAACCATGATCACGTTTGTAATATAGTTGCTTGAAGAAAAGTACTTTACCTGTGTTTGACGGATAAAAGTTTTTTCGCGGCTGTTTAAATCAAATTTGTAATCAATATATGGCACGGCATAGGAAGTGAATGAGACACGAATACTGTCCGCGTTTAAAGGTTCATCGCTGAAGGAGATATTAGCATAACCTATATCCTGGTCAAGTGGAATAAAATAATCTTTACCATTGCTTAAATCCAGCACATTTATTTTGGCTATCCCATTTACCCGCTGTTTGGTTATCAACTTATTTTTTACAATAGCATTTGTAGGTTCCAGGTACACATTTTTCCTTTCAGGTATCACTACCTTCCATTGATTCGGATCAGTAATTCCCGATTTGGTTTTTGCAATTTTAAAATCAGGCGCAGAGTGATTTGTATAGAGGTAAAAATCATCTCCTAAATTCCCTATTATTCCATACATAGTATTCTCCTTTCGCTGCACTATTAATTTCAGCTCCTCGGAAGGATCATCAAGACGTAAATAACTTATTTCTTTGGAGGTCGGTGTCGAGGAATTGATAAAAAGATATCGCCTGTCACTGCTGGGAAATATGTACACATAGTAATTACTGTCCCTTTCATGATAAATAAGTTTATCCTGGTTCTGAAGAGTGCCCAGCTCATGTATTAAGACCTGGTAGGGGCGCATGATGGCTGTATCAAGTTTTACATAATAAAATGACTTATTATCTCTTGCCCATACAGGAAAATTAAAGCCTTTATCAACTATAGAGTCTGTTAGAAATTTATCGCCAATAAGATCTTTTACTTTTACGTAAAAACGGTTATCACCTTTCGTGTTCATACTAAAAAGAGCCATTTTATTATCAGGACTTATAACGGGGCGCTGGAAAATAAAAGTTTTATACCCAGCAGCCAATACATTTACATCCTGTATTATTTCTTCAGCTGCATTCATATTCTCTTTCCTCCGGTAGTATACTGGATAGGTTTTAGTTTCCTCATGACGTTCATAGTACCAATGGCCATTGGACTTGAAGGGTAGCGATGAAAAATTAAGAGTTTGCCTGTTTTTTATTTCTTCAAACAATTTTTCCTGAAGCTTCACCGTATGTTGAAGCATACTTTTTGCATATTCATTTTCTGACCGCAGGTGTTGAATTACCTGTGAGTCCCGGTTGTTCATCCAATAATAATTGTCTATTCTTTTGTTGCCAAATTCTTCAAATACAACAGGTATTTTTTTTGCACTTGGCGGCTGAGGCACTTGAGTAAGTACATTCTGCCCGTGTGCATAAGTGAAAACACATAGTATGTGCACAAGAAGTAAAAATAAAGTATGCATTGTTCTTAGTTTTTTTACCGTTAATTATATTATGTTGTTCAGTTTAAAAAACATTATGGACACCGTATCTGCTTTCACTTTGTGGAACGGGGCTGTTTCATC
>JALZIY010000263.1 GCA_030860085.1 Bacteroidota bacterium
CAGGACACCAGTACATTCGGAGGAAAGATCGCCAATGATCAATCCGGTATTATCATAATCTTCCTGTAGTTCAGGTGCTGCAAAAATCTCGATAGTTGCGATGATATCCTTAATTTTCATGTGTGAAAGTTACAGTTTTGCTGTTTTGTGCAAAAGGTCTTTTATTAACCTTAAATTTTACTATTGATCCAAAGAATTGATAAGTTAATCGCCATGATGAGTGGAGGCTCCGGAAAGGGTATAAGTAGAAGTATTGAAAACATCCGGCGAATGCGTACCGCCAAACGATTACGCAAAAGTGTCAGCAATCATTTCAGAGATAGTTTACAAATGCTGCTTGGTGTGTTGTCTGCTGGTTTTGGGTTAAGGAGTTTTTTAATGCCTAATGGTTTTATTGACGGAGGTGCAATGGGTATTTCATTGTTGGTCAACCGCGAAACTGAGATAGCCCTGTCTATACTGATAATTGTTATTAATATTCCCTTTTTATTAATGGGTTACAGGCAAATAAGCCGTGGATTTAGCATTAGAAGTATTTTAGCGATTACTGCGCTGGCATTAGTTGTCGCCTTCATTCCTTACCCGGTGGTAACTAATGATAATTTATTGGTGGCCATATTTGGCGGTTTCTTTCTTGGCTTAGGCATTGGTTTAACTATAAGGGGCGGTGGAGTAATTGATGGGACGGAAGTACTAGCTATTTATTTGAACAGGAGAACAAGCTTGTCTGTTGGCGATTTTATTCTAATTTTTAATATTTTAATTTTTTCCATAGCAGCTTATCTTTTATCAATTGAAGTAGCGCTTTACTCTATCCTCACTTATCTATCGGCCTCTAAAACTGTTGATTTTATTTTAGAGGGAATTGAAGAATTCACCGGTGTTACCATAATTTCCAATCGAAGCAGGCAGATAACCGACATGATCCACAACAAACTTGGACGTGGGCTAACTATTTATACAGGTAAAAAAGGGTTTGGTAAAAGTGGAGAATCCAGCAATACAAGTGATATTATTTTTACCGTTATTACAAGACTGGAAGTTAACCGGCTTACCACAGAAATTGAAAAAATTGACCGCAGAGCCTTTATAGTAATGCAAAGTATTAAAGATACCCGGGGAGGAATGGTAAAAAAATTGCCTTTAAAAAAGATAAAAGCATCAGCAATAACCGACGCTATAACTCATAAATTGCCCTAACTTTACAATCGCTCCCTTGAACACAACCAAGACATTTAAACAACAAAAATTACTGCCATGCTAAAAAGAACCAAGGGGTACATCCTTCTCACCTTACTTGTTATTACAGGTTTAGCCAACCAGGTACCTTCAGATACGCTTACCAGTAAAGAAAGAAAATTTTTGATCAATAACCTGAAGGACACTAAAGAAAACCTTTCGAAGACTGTAAAAGGCTTATCGGAAACACAATTGAATTTTAAGCCGGGGGCTGATAAGTGGTCGGTGAAAGAATGTGTTCAACATTTAGCGATAGCAGAAGAGAATTTTTGGAAGATGGGTGAAGAAGCATTAAAACAACCTGCCAATGCAGAAAATCGCAAAGAGATAAAAATGAGTGATCAAGATATGATAAATGCTATGATTGACCGTTCACAAAAATTCCAGGCTCCAGAGACATTCAAACCTGAACAATCTAAATGGAAGACTTCCTCTGAAGCAATGAATGCTTTTAAAGAAACCAGGATGAGGTTAATTAAATACGTAAAAACAACCACTGAAGATATTCGCAATCATGTAACGAAAGCTCCATTAGGAAGTATTGATGTTTACCAGGTCTTCCTTATTACTTCTGCTCATACTGCACGCCATACAAAACAGATCGAAGAAATTAAAACCGATCCGGCCTTCCCTAAATAAGTGTTTGTGAGCAATTTCAATACCTAACACCCAAGCCTCAAAGCCGCCAGAAGGGCTGTATAAAAGTTATCAAACCAAAATGCAGCGCATTGCTGATGTAAAAATGCAACTTGCAGTGCTGCAATGGGACGAGGAAACCTACCTGCCCCAAAAGGGCGATAGTTTTCGCGGACAACAAATAAGCACCTTATCCGAAATTGCTCATCAACTGTTTAGTGTGATCTGTGCAAAGAAATAATCGGTACTACCTGATGGTCAATATTTCCTAAACTATTTGTTGGAAAAGTACAGAGCAATTTATAATTTGTAGGCCATTCCTTTCTTATGAAATATATTCTTGGTTTTATTTTGATCGTCATAGCATTTACCAATTGTAAAAAAACAATTGAAAACGCCCAGGAAGATGCATTAATACAGATAATGACTAACGGTCAATGGTCTGTTACAAGCTACAAAAAAGGAAGTGACGATATTACTGCACATTTTTCAGGCTATAAGTTTCAATTTAAAAGCAATCGCACTGTTGATGCTATAAAAAATAGTGTCGTTGAAAAGACCGGCACATGGGATGGAAATGCTATTAACCGAAGCATTTTTTCCAATTTTTTGAATGCCGTTAATCCACTTTTACTGTTAAATGGAACTTTTATTATAACAGATAGCGGTTTAACCTATGTAGAAGCGAATCAAACCGCAAATGGTGAAGTTAGAATGTTGCGATTAGATAAGATTTAAATCTAATATCAGATAATAAATTCAGTATGGAATATTGACCTTTTAACCACATCTTTGTAACCTAACCCATAATCCCTAAACTATTGAATTAGTCTAACCTACCATTTTGAAACACACTCTTGCCATAGCTGTCTGCTGTTTAGTGCTTTCTTATAATAGTTTGGCACAACCTGTTGCCAATTTTAATTCCGATATACAATCCGGTTGTTCTCCGATAGTAGTTAATTTCCAGGATTTATCTGTGGGTAATCCTACATCGTGGTTGTGGGATTTTGGAAATGGAGCCACTTCTACAAAACAAAATCCATCAACTACTTATTTTCAATCTGGCGCATATGATATAAAATTAACTGCTACCAACGCCAATGGGTCCAATACAGTAATTAAAAGGGCTTTTATTAATGTATATGATCAACCATTGCCCGATTTTAAAGTCGACAAAGTTTCCGGTTGCTCCCCTGTAAGAGTTCAGTTTTCCGATACATCTACTACGCCGGCCAATACAAAAATAAGTGCCTGGAAATGGGATTTTGGAGATGGGGGATCATCCACAGCGCAAAACCCGCAATACATTTATAAAAATCCCGGCAACTATACTGTTACATTAAGTATAAGCAATGATAAAGGTTGTACCAGGGTAATAACGAAACCAAATCTTATTGATGTAGCAACCGGTGTTGTACCAGGTATTAATTATGTTGATCCTTCTGTATGCAGCGCACCGGCTACGGTAAATTTTACCAATGCTTCCACAGGGCCGGGAACACTCACTTATAGGTGGAATTTCGGCAATGGCAATACTTCAACTGCAAAAGACCCCAGTAACCTTTATAACAGGAACGGCACTTACAATGTTTCTTTAAATGTAATTAGTTCCAGTGGTTGCTCCGATTCAACTGCTATTAGCATAGTAATAGGAAAGGTAAATACAGACTTCACTATTCCCGCTACAATATGCCCTAAAACAAGAGCACAGTTTTTAAATAATTCAAATCCACGACCTATCAGGTCTTCCTGGCAGTTTTCAAATGGTTTTACTGATACTACTCGTAATACATTTGCCACGTTTGACACAGCAGGAACTTATACAGTAACGCTTACAAATACCTATACTGTTTGTACAGATGTGCTAACAAAAACCTTTACCGTATCAGCTGCACCCGCTGTTAATTTTACGGCATCAGATACAGGCAAATGCAATATTCCATTTGCGGTTAATTTTTCAACTTCTACAACTGCAGTTTCCTATTTATGGGATTTTGGTGATTCAACTTCCAGCACCCAATCAAATGCTTCTCACACCTATACCAAATTTGGCGATTATACTGTATCGTTGATTGCAACGGGAGCAAATGGTTGTAGCGATACTTTACGTAAACCTGCTTTTATAAAAGTTCGCAAACCTGTTATTTCTTTTCCTAATCTTCCTACGGGGGGGTGCATCCCTTACACCTTTAGCTTTTTATCAAAAATTGAAACGGTAGATTTAGTTACTTCTTACAAATGGGATTTTGGTGATGGGGTTGGAACATCTACCTTAGAAAAGCCGAGCTATACTTATAGCAAACAAGGTACTTATGCAGTTAGCTTAACAATTACTACTAAAGGGGGATGTACAGAAACGTTTCGCTTGAATGATGCAGTGAAGGTTGGCTCAAAGCCGGTTGCAGATTTTAAATCAGATGTAACCACAGCTTGTGCTAATCCCGGCGTTAGTTTTACTAATTTATCAACCAATGCCACAACTTTCAAATGGGAATTGAGTGATGGATCATCCTCTACTGCGAAAGACCCTACAATTATTTTTTCTGATACCGGTTGGATTGATGTTAAGTTAATAGCTGATAACAATGGCTGTAAAGATTCTATCACCAAACTCCGTTACATATTTATAAATCCATCTGTTTCAAAATTTAATTACCAGCCGGATTGTAATAATAAATTACAATATACTTTCACAGATAATTCTATAGGCGCCCTAACCTGGAACTGGAATTTTGGTGATGGGACAACATTTACAGGACCAAATCCACCTGTTCATAATTTTCCGGCAAATGGAACTTATAATGTGTCCCTGACTACTACCAACGGAAGCTGTTCTTACGAAATTTCCAGAACTATAACTATTGCAGATTATACACCCGATTTTACCTCTACGAGTAGAGAAGGCTGCAAACCTTTTACTACAACTTTCTATCCTTCTGCCCCAAATGCACCAGCTATTAAAAGTTATATATGGGATTTTGGAGATGGCAATCCTATTGATTTTGGTCAAGGGACGTACGGACAATTTTCTTATGCAAATAGCGGAACGTATAATATAACGCTTACTACAATAGATACATTTGGCTGTAAAAATGTAATTACCAAAAATGCCTATATAAGGGTGAATGGACCAGTAGCTAATTTTACCTCTGTCTCAAATT
>JALZIY010000264.1 GCA_030860085.1 Bacteroidota bacterium
GTAGTAACAAGCTTAGTAACATCTGCAAACGCGGTATTTAAACCATCGCTTACAAACACACGTATGATTCCGTTTTCCTGGCTGGCTTGTATTTCGTTGGAATTAAAAGTAAAATCTGTCCCTTTGATATCTACACCAAGCGGTACCCAGTTTCTTCCTCCATTGGGGCTATAGGCTACCTGAAATAACAGATCACCTAAGGGAGTGTCAGGATCGTTTACTTCCCATTTAACAGTGGTCTTGTTACCAAGATTACTTCCGGCAAGCGGACTGACGATCCTGATTCTTGGCGGAGCAGAACGTTTGAATTCACCAAGAACTCTATTTGAATCTTTATTAGAAAATATTTGTAATGAAATAATTTCACGATTAGGAGCAATAGGAACCATAACCTCAAAGAATCCCTGTACAATCTTATTGTTATCCTTATCATCTCCTACTAATGCATTAAAGGGAATGTTGGATACACTGCCTGCGTTATCGGTAATACGAACAGTAAAAGGATTATCCTGCAATCTGGTAATGCCTTGTTGTGATAACCATGGGAACCTGAATACCGGTTCTAAGTATAAAAGCGAGTCGCCCAGGGGGCTAAAAATGCCTTGAATCACCGCTATACGTTGTTGTGGTTTAAATCTATCGCCTCCTGTGGCATCAGAACCACCAACAATGCTGCTTCCCAAAAAGAAATTATAGGTAGTGACATCCACCCAAGCCTGAGTGGTTAAAATTCCTGCCACCATAATATCATTAAGCGTTGATGGTTTTACCCGTCCGGTAACATTGTTGCCGGCAGGATTTGCCGGTAGCCTTGAGGCTACATCCCAACCCACTTCCGGATTTAAAGTCCTGCTATTGTGGTTGAGGCCAAAATTGTGGGTCAATTCGTGAGCAAACGTTCGTTGAAAACGAATATCCTGGGTATTGCCAAAAGCATTAAAGCCGTTTATTTGTCCCCAGCCATTACTTAAAATAGGATTGCCGGCAACCCACCCGTACAAAAAGGTATTATTGGCAGCCCCCAAGCCGTTATCAACTATTAATTGCCTACACGACGCTAACAAAGAGAGTATATTATCTTTTTCGGTGTTGTCATCTACACTTCCGTTTCCATTGGGATCATCCGAGTAATTAAGGGTGGGAAATAAGCCCTGGCGGTACAAATTCGGATCACCGTCGTTTACGGGAAAAATACCTCTCACAAAAACATCACCTCGTCCTGCCTGTACGTCTGCAATATTGGGCAATCCCAGGCCAGAGGGTGTATAATTAATACGTGTAAAAAATAAACTGGGCGTAGTACGATTTACAAATGTGAGATTTTCGGCGGCTCCGGAATTATTAGCAGTATTTGTTTCACCTGTAGCCGGATCAAGTGTTACACTGAAGTCAACATCATTGGAGGCAGTAATATTAGTGGGAGACGGTAATTCAAAGTTTAATGTATGGTTTTCATTATTTCGATCTGGCGATGCAACGGCGTTCAGCGGTGCTATAGGAGCAATCCCTGCAGCGGGCGTAATCTCTATTCCATTTACGGATACCTTTAATCTGCCGGTTACATTTGATACGCTTCCCCCACCCGTTCCCACTGTAACTCTTACTACAGTGCTTCTCTGCGCAACCAGAGTTACTGTGTTGGTAGAAGTTTGAATGGCCTGGTTAACTTCTATACTCTGCACGCTAAGATCGGGAGTAGTGCAGGAACTTATAAATAGAAATGAAACTAAAATTAGCGCAGTTAACTGCGGCCTTCCTCCCCTAAAAAAGATTGATCTCATTTTAAACAGTTTGTTTTGTGAACGAAAAGGTTTACTTATAAATAATTTCCTCTTTCCTGAATATTACAAGCAGCTTTCCCGGAAGGGTCTCAATTATCCTGATAGAATGGATATCTTCTTTTCTTAAAGGGATTTGCAGTTCAAAAAAGCCATGCATGGATATTTGGTCTTTCCTATCTCCTGCTACCAATGCATCAAAGGGTACTTTCACACTGTCGCCATTAATATAGTGAATAAGAACGTTGTACCTGCCTTTTAGCTGATCCGGAGTAGGCCTTAATAAGTTGCGGTTATAAATAACCGGATTGTCTATTTTAACCAATTGATTACCGGAACTATCAAAAATGCCCTGAATTACTAATGTTTTTTCGGATTGTATCATTGGCTGATCCACATTTGAGTTCGTTACAGTATCGTGCGGAAGTGAGTTGCTTTTGTTGTCTGTTTCAGCACTCTGTTTATTTTTCGCATTACTGCATTGTAAAAAAACTGTTGCTATAGCTATGGACAAATAAATTGCTTTAAAGAATATCATTTTTGAAATAGATAAATTAAATAATAATTGTTTACATCATACCTCTTTCATTTTACGTGTATCTGAACCGAAATGTCTCTGTAATCTGGTTTGGTTCTTTAATAATACAAGCATTGTCCTGTGATCTGCTTTTTAGAGACTAACGGAGTTATACAAAATTAAAAAATTAATAGCGTTTATGGCGAAGGGGATCCATAGGTTTTGTGCCACATCCATTTCCTGACGCCAATACATTTTCTAATTTTTATTACATATAAATTATCAAAGTCATCATGGCCGATTGCTGGCACGGATTGCCCGGATAGTCCAAGTACAATGATGGGCACATTATCGGAGTGACCCACTACGAGGATGTCCTTACCATTAATTTTTTTCAATGTTGTGATTAGCCCGTTGGTTGTATCCTTATTATATATCCGAATTGACTCATTAAGCGTTTCTGCAAGCGGCTTTGCCGTTTGTTGTGTGCGAAGGAAGGTGGACGCAAATATTGAATCTATGCCTTTATCTCTTAGGCTGTCACGAAGGGTGGATGCTCTAATAAAACCAACACCTGATAGGGGAGAATTATCTGAGTTGTCAAGCCGATCAGCATGTCTTACCACATAGTAGTAAGTGGTGCATGAAGAGCATGCCCATAATCCAATAGAAATGAATATCCATTTCATAAACGATCAATAATTTTTTTCAGAGAAGCTTACGTGTAATAATAGTAGCAGAATTAAAAAGGAGCAGCACAGGGAATGAATGGATTAAAATTAATTAATAAATTTTAATATCAACACCACTTTCCTAATTCGGGGGCATTTTATATCATCCTGCTGCAGCACAGCAAAAAAAATATACACCTTCATAATTGTTTAATTTTTTTTTACAAATATTATTGCTCCTGGATAATGATAGAATTGTAAGGGTTGAGCAAATATGCTAAACGCTTTGTCTTCTAAAATCCAATAGGGTATCAGTCCTGCTACTAAACCAGGCTGTAAAATGGTGAAAAATAATTTCGCAGGAGTAATGATAACGTTGGGGTGCTTTTTTGTAAGTTAAGTTTCGTTTCAATTTTATTAATATAAAAGCAATTGAATGCAATGGGAATAAGCATAAATGTTAAAGCTTCAACAGGGTGATGTTTCAAGGGATAAAATTTTAAACTTTTTAGACGCTTCCATAATG